>JACUUW010000137.1 GCA_014859075.1 Desulforudis sp. | reverse complement strand
TTTCCTGGGACTGACTACCGGCCTGATTGTGCACGGGCTCGACGCGCAGCAGCGCCGGGCGGCTTACGGGGCCGAAATTTCCTATGGCACTAATAACGAGTTTGGCTTTGATTATTTACGCGACAATATGGCTGTTTATCCCCGGGACGTGGTGCAGCGGGACCTTTACTATGCCATTGTCGATGAAGTGGACAGTATCCTGATCGATGAGGCCCGGACCCCGTTGATCATTTCCGGCCAGTCGGCCAAACCGACTGAAATGTACTATACGGTGGACACGGTCGTACGGAAACTCCGGGCGGAAGTGCACTATACGGTCGAAGAGAAGGAGCATGCCGCCTCCCTGACTGAAGAAGGGTTTACCCGGTGCGAGGAATTGCTGAAGATCGAGAACCTGTCCGACCCGGAGCACGAGGAGGTCCTGCATCACCTGAACCAGGCGCTAAAGGCCCACACTCTGTTCAAGCTTGATCGCAACTACGTGGTGAAAGACGGTCAGGTGATCATCGTCGATGAGTTCACCGGGCGCATGATGTTCGGTCGCCGTTACAGCGATGGTTTGCACCAGGCGATCGAGGCCAAGGAGGGTGTGAAGATCGAACGGGAGTCGCAGACCCTGGCGACCGTCACCTTCCAGAACTACTTCCGGATGTACGAGAAGCTGGCCGGTATGACTGGCACGGCCGATACCGAGTCCGAGGAATTCAGTAAGATTTACGGCCTTGACGTGGTGGTTATGCCGACTAATCTGCCGATGATCAGGGATGACGTGCCGGATGCCGTCTTCAAGGCCGAGGAAGCCAAGTTCCGGGCGGTCGTCGAGGAGATCGCCCGGCGTCACGCCACCGGCCAGCCGGTACTGGTAGGCACCATTTCGATCGAAAAATCGGAGGTGCTCAGCCGGATGTTAACCCGGCGTAAGATACGGCACCAGGTACTTAACGCCAAGTACCACGAAAAAGAGGCCGAGATCGTCGCCCAGGCCGGGCGGATCGGGACGGTGACCATCGCCACCAATATGGCCGGTCGCGGGACTGACATCCTGCTGGGTGGTAACCCGTCCTTTTTGGCCCTGCAGAAAATGCGCAAGCAGGGTTACCCGCCGGAGATTGTCGCTGAGGCGGCAGAACACGGGCCGTGTACCGCGGAGGTCGCCGAGGCCCGCCGGGTATACCGGGAATTGGACGCGGGTTTCAAGAAAACAACCGAGGCCGAACACGACCAGGTGGTGGCGCTGGGCGGGTTGTTTATTATCGGCACTGAGCGTCATGAGTCGCGGCGCATCGATAACCAACTCCGGGGACGCTGCGGCCGGCAGGGCGACCCGGGGATGACCCAGTTCTTCGTGGCCTTGAATGATGACCTGCTGCGCCTGTTCGGGGGGGACAGTATCGCCGGGCTGATGACCAAACTGAAAGTGGAGGACGATGCCCCGCTGGAACACCCGCTGATCACCAGGTCGCTGAATAACGCCCAGCGGCGGGTGGAAAACCGGAACTTTGGCATTCGCAAGCACGTCCTGGACTACGATGATGTCATTAACCAGCATCGGGAATTAATCTACCGGCAGCGGCGCCAGGTATTATTGGGAGAGAACCTGCAGCCGGTGGTGCTCCAGATGATGGAGGAGATGGTCGACCAGGCGGTGGCCACTTACGCGCCGGAGGGTGTCTATCCGGAAGAATGGAACTATGAGGGCCTGTTGGATTATTTCGCCCAGATCCTGCCAGGAGAAGCGATGACCGTGGAAGATTTGGAGGCCCGGCTGGATAAGAAGCGGGATGGCTTCCAGCGGGATGACCTGAGAGAGTTCTTCCTGGGCGAGTTGCAACAGGCTTATGCCGCCCGGGAGGAAGAAGTAGGCGCCGAAAATATGCGTGAGATTGAACGGGTGGTCATGCTGCGCATCGTCGACGAGAAGTGGATGGATCACCTGGACGCAATGGATCAACTGCGCGAGGGCGTTGGACTGCGGGCTTACGGCCAAAAGGACCCGCTGGTGGAATACAAATTTGAGAGCTTTGAGATGTTCCAGAATATGGTTGCCAGCATCCAAGAGGAAACCGTGCGCCAGCTATTCCGGGTCCGGATTGTGGAGCGGGCCCAGCTTGAGCACCGCCAGGTTCAGGAGAGCCGGCCCGGCGCAGAAGGACCCAAACAGCCGGTGCGGGGGGGTAAGAAGGTCGGTCGAAACGATTTCTGCCCGTGCGGGAGCGGCAAGAAGTACAAGAAGTGCTGCGGCCAGAAGGATGAGCAGGCGACTGGGTGAGAGGTGTGAGGTGAGATGTTAGAGGTGGGATTCTTGAAGAAATTCGCCTAAGCGAATTTCACCGGTGTTCTCACTTCCAACTTCTCACTTTTCACCTCTCAATGTGAGGTCGGTCGTCGGAAGTCAGAAGTCGGAAACTGGGGAATTAGAACCACGAATAGACACGAATGTGTACAGATAGGATGCAGATTAGAATTCAGAATTCAGAATCCAGAACCAGTGAGTTCTGTCTCCTGCCTCCTGTCTTCTGAATTCTGGTTTTATTAGTGGTTAAGTTTTTAGAGGAGGCGTTTTGCAGTGTATCTGGAATTGAACAAAGTCTGTGAAGAATTAAGCCGTCGGATGACCGACCTGGAGTACTCTCTTTGACCTGGCCGGAAAAAAGGCTGAGATTGAGGTGCTTGAAAAACAGATGGAGGCGCCGGGTTTCTGGCAGGACCAGGGGCGGGCTCAGAAGCTAACCCGGCAGATGGCCGGGCTGCGGGGGCGGGTGGAAGGATTTGAGCTCATCCGTAGTAATTTTGAAGATGCGCTGGTGTTGTTGGAACTGGGTGAGGAAGTCGAAGACGTCGATACCGCCCGGGAGTTGGAACAGAGCTTGGCTGAACTGGAGCGGATGGTGGCGGCCCAGGAGTTGGAACTGTTGCTCTCCGAACCATACGACGAACGGAACGCCATTCTTAGCCTGCACGCCGGGGCCGGAGGGCTTGAGGCCCAGGACTGGGTGGAAATGCTGTTCCGGATGTACGTCCGCTGGGCCGAGAAACGGGGTTACACGGTCGAGGTTTTGGATATCTTGCCTGATGAGGAGGCGGGGTTGAAAAGCGTCACCTGGCAGGTTTCGGGGCCGATGGCTTTCGGGTACCTGAAGGCCGAAAAGGGTGTGCACCGGCTGGTGCGGATTTCACCCTTTGACACCGGGGGACGGCGCCATACCTCGTTTGCGTCGTTGGATGTACTGCCTGAGGTTGAAGAAAATACCGAGGTGGAAATCAAACCGGATGATGTCCGGGTCGACACTTTTCGGGCCGGCGGAGCCGGCGGGCAGCACGTGAACAAGACCGATTCGGCCGTTCGCCTGACCCACCTATCCACCGGGATTGTGGTCAGTTGTCAGAATGAACGGTCGCAGACCTCCAACCGGCAGGCCGCATTCCGGTTATTGCAGGCCAAACTGATGGACCTGGAGCTTCGTCGCCGTAATCAGGAAATCGCCGCCCTTCGTGGCGAACAACCTGACATCGCCTGGGGTAGCCAGATCCGTTCGTACGTTTTTCACCCCTACGCGCTGGCGAAGGATCACCGGACCAAGTATGAAAAGGGCAACGTGGAAGTGGTGATGAACGGGGAAATCGACGAGTTCATCCAGGCTTACCTAATTTGGAGAGTCAAACAGCAGCGTTAGTATTAGATGATAGACAATTAGGTTTTTATCGAGGTGGGTTTTAGCCCGCCTCTTTTGTTTTGTTTTCCTCAGGAATGAGTTTTTCATTGTCGTATTGCAGGAATCCGGGTCGAAAAAAATAAATATACCTACAAGAGTACGCCAGGAAATCCCGGGTAATATATCCATTGGGGCAAGAATTCAAGAGTCAGGAGTCAGAATTCAGATATGGAGAGCTAGAGTGGGGGTATTTGAAAGATGGAAACGGTTATGGTCGGCCTCGAAGAGAAAGCCAAGCAGATCCGGCGACACATCATCCGGATGCTTGGGGAAGCCGGTTCCGGGCATCCCGGCGGTTCCCTTTCGGCTGCCGACATTGTGACCGCCTTGTATTTCAAGGAGATGCGCATAGAGCCGGCACGACCCGACTGGCCGGATCGGGACCGGTTCGTTCTCTCTAAAGGGCATGCTGCTCCGGTGCTTTATGCGGCGTTAGCCGAACGGGGTTACTTTCCGGTCGAGGAGCTGAACACCCTGCGCAAGTTGGGGAGCCGTCTGCAGGGTCATCCGGATATGCGTAAGCTGCCGGGTGTTGAGATTTCAACCGGTTCCCTGGGGCAGGGGCTTTCTGCGGCCAACGGCATGGCCCTGGCCGCCAGGCTGGATGGTCGGAACAGCCGGGTCTACGCCTTGCTGGGTGATGGTGAGATTCAGGAGGGCCAGGTCTGGGAAGCGGCCATGGCGGCGGTGCATTACAGCTTGGACAACCTGGCCGTATTTGTTGACTACAACGGGTTGCAAATCGACGGGCCGATTACCGAGGTTATGTCATCCGAGCCGGTGGGTGACAAGTGGCGCGCTTTTGGCTGGCACGTACTGGACATTAACGGTCACAACCTGCGGCAGATCCTGGCTGCGCTGGATGAGGCCCGAAATACCAAAGGCCGGCCTACCGTAATCGTGGCCCGGACCATCAAGGGTAAAGGCGTGTCCTTTATGGAAGATTTGGTGGAATGGCACGGAACGGTCCCGAAAAAGGATCAGGTGGAGCAGGCCCTCAAGGAATTGAGCTGACGAATATTACCCTGCTATTCTGATTCCTGCTCCTTATTCGGGTTCAATTCGTGTCTATTAGTGGTCGTTCCCTGTCCCCATTCCGGATTCTAATACAAAGAAGTGAGTGGTTAGAATGGAAAAGATTGCAACCCGGGAGGCCTACGGCCGGGCACTGGCGGCGCTGGGCGCGGAGAATCCGAATATCGTTGTGCTGGATGCCGACCTGGCCAAATCCACCAAGACCATCGACTTTAAGAAGCGTTTCCCGGAGCGATTCTTTGACATGGGGATTGCCGAAGCGAATATGATCGGCACGGCCGCCGGCCTGGCGACATCCGGAAAGATCTCCTTTTGCAGTACCTTCGCCGTGTTTGCGACCGGTCGGGCTTTCGACCAGATTCGCCAGAGTGTGGCTTATCCCCGATTGAACGTCAAGATTGCGGCGACGCACGCCGGGATCACTGTCGGGGAAGACGGTGGCTCACATCAGTCGGTGGAAGACATTGCGCTGATGCGGGTAGTGCCGCACATGACCGTGTTTGTACCGGCCGATGCCACCGAGACTGCGGGCGCGGTGCGTGCTGCGGCCGAGATCGACGGTCCGGTATACATCCGGCTGGGCCGGCCGAAGGTGCCTGTCC
>JACUUW010000136.1 GCA_014859075.1 Desulforudis sp. | reverse complement strand
CCAAGTCAAAAACCCGTCCGGATTTACCGAAAAATCCCCGGAAACGAGTGGCCGATGGAATGTAACCAGGAATGGACTGCACAGCCTCGACAATATCGTCAACGGCGATGTCTTCCTGGCGCATGTCCTTCAGCCTCTTTCGGGCGTGTTCCGTTATTATTACATGCATACCCCGCTTCCCTTAATTAAGATTCCTTTTCCGCCAGGAACGCATACAGCGCGTCAGAAAAAGCATTTACCTTTGCTTCTTCGGCACCGGTGCTTATTCCCGAGGCCAGGTACAGTGATTCGAGCTCATCCTTTAGACGTAGAAACTCCTCGCTCAAACAAATGAAGGCAATATGGTCGATCCATTTCTTCATTTCGTCCTCAGGAAAGTCGTATTTGGGAAACCCCACTTGTACCCCACCTTTGTATCCCGACTTATTCTAGCATAACCCAAACTACCTGTAAACGCCATTCATTCCAGATATACTGAGGCTTGGGGCCAATTATTCGTACGACCGCGCCTGTCGGATATCGAACTCTATCTGCCGAACCAACTCGGTTACCGTACCGAATTTGCGCTCGCCCCGGAGGTGTCGGGTGAAACGGACACGCACCGGTTGGCCGTAAAGGTTCCGGGAAAGGTCGAACAAATGGATTTCAATATTCCGCACGGCATAGTCGGAGACAAACGTCGGACGGTGACCGATGTTCCCGACACCGGAAAACGCCTCCCCCCGAATTTGGGCTTTCACGGCGTACACCCCGTTGGCAGGCACCAGGATGTCCGGGTCGGTCTCCAGGTTGGCGGTCGGGAAACCCAACTCGCGGCCTCTTCCGTCCCCCGTGACCACCGTCCCGTCAACAAAAGGCGTATACCCCAGAAATCTTCGCGCCTCTTCAACCCGGCCACGCACCAAGAGCTCACGGACCAACGTGCTGCTTACCACCTCGCCGCCGATTTCCACGGGGTCCACTATGTTTATTTCGTATCCCAATTCGGTGGCGAAGTGCGCCAGCGTTTTCGGACCGCCGCGACCCCGGTGCCCGAAGGTGTAGTTGTAGCCTACAAAAACGCTTACCGCACCTAGTTCGGCACAGAGTACGTCACGGATAAACGCCTCGGGTGAAAGTCCGGCGAAGCTTGGTTCAAAAGGAATTCGAAGTATCACCCGTACACCCAGACCCGCAATCATTTCCTCTTTGGCCTGTTGCGTCAACAGCAGCAGCGGCGCACTCTCAGGTCGGAGCACCGCCACGGGATGCGGGTGGAAGGTGAGAATGGCCGGCACCCCGCCGAGTTGGCGCGCCCGTTCCACAAGCCTCACAATCAACTCACGGTGTCCCAGATGCACGCCGTCGAAGTTTCCCAGGCCCACTACCAGGTTTGGATAATCATATTTCAGCTTCTTGTACTTCGTACGAATGTCCAACCCGTCGCATCCTCCCGGATCACTGGTGTGTCTCCCCCGTGTCTTGCGGCTGAACACCTGTTCCGCGCTACGACCTGATCCTTACCCAGACCGGCTGGAACACGACGTGCCGCCGGGAGTCCCCGTCAACCTTCTTCGCCACGGCCAAAAGACCCGATGCGTCACCCAAACGCACATATTCCCCCGTCTCCTCCGGGGCCTCGGCAATCCCGGGAGAGTAAAGAGGACTTCCCGACAACACGGCACGGACCGCGCCGGAGTTTACCCGGACCAGCGGCAAGTGGGCCAGTGCGGAATCGATCGACATCAGCATCCGGTCCGGCGCACCCAACCGGAGGGCAGTGTCCATCTCCTCGAGGGTCAGTGCCGCGGTAATCTTGAAGTTCCCCACCGCCGTACGCACCAGGAAGGACATATGCGCTCCATAGTTCATCCGCGCCCCGATATCGGCGCACAGGGTCCGAATGTAGGTTCCCTTGCTGCACGCCACGTCCACGATCAGGCGTGGATGGGGTGTGTCCGCAAACCTGACGGCCACGAGCTGCAACCGGTAGATTTCGACCGGGCGGGGCTCCCGGGAGACATCCATCCCCTTACGGGCCAATTCGTAGAGTTTCCTTCCCCCGACCTTGCGCGCGGACGTCATCGGCGGCACCTGGGTTCCCGGGCCAGTCAGCCCCGCCAGGACTTCATCCAGCCGTTTCCGGTCCAACCTCCCGGCCGGAGTGACCCGGATAACCTCTCCCTCAACGTCACCGGAGGTAGTGGCGACACCCAGAACCAACTCGGCACGGTAGGCCTTGTCTTCCGGCAGGAACCGGGCGATCCGCGTCGCCCGACCCACACAGAGCACCAACACCCCGGCGGCCAGCGGGTCCAACGTGCCGGTATGGCCGACCTTCCTTATGCCCGACTTCTTTCTCAAGTAGTCGACAACGTCGTGGGAGGTCATTCCGGGTGGTTTCAATACGTTAATGACCCCTTCCATCGAACGCCTCCCTGACCGACTTTTCCGCCGCGGCGATAACCAGGATTACCGCGTCCGCCAGCTTACCCTCGAACATGCACCCGGCAGCCCGGGGATGTCCACCCCCACCGAATTTCGACGCCAGCACGCTGACATCGACCATGCGCTTGGAGCGGAATCCGACCTTGACCTGGCCTTCCGGCATTTCGCGGAAGAGGATTCCGACCTCCACCCCCTGAATAACCCGCGCGTAGTTGATTAGGTCTTCGGCCTCCACCCTCCCGGCGCCACATTGCTCCTCCATCGCCGTGGTCAACTTGAGCCAGGCGATGCGCCCGCACTCACTCAGCGTCAAAGTTTCCAATACCAAGTGCAGAAGCTTCACGGCCGCCAACGGTTTCTCATCGTAAATCTGTGTGTTGATGGAGCCGACCTCCAACCCGTTCTCGATCAGCCTGGCCACCCGACGGTGGGTTCCGGCGCTCGTGTTTTCGTACCGGAAGGACCCGGTGTCGGTGACAATGGCCGTATACAGGCAAGCGGCAATGTCCGGGGTCAGATCAACCCCGAGGAGTGTGGCAAGGTCAAATATGATTTCGCCAACGGCCGCCGCCGAAGGGTCTATATAGTTGTAGTCCGCAAACGGAAGCGCCGAAACGTGGTGATCAATATTGAGCACCTTAACACCCGGCCTGGACAGGAGCGGCTGCACGGCCTCCCCTACCCGCTCCGGCACCGAACAATCCAACAACACCACACAGTCAAACGACATGTCGGGAACCACACCGATGTGGATCCTGTCCACCCCGGGCAGGAACCGGTAGGCAGCCGGGACCGGATCCTGGCTCAGCATCGTCGCCGCGATCCCCAGTTTTTCCAACAAGAGACCCAGGGCCAGCGTCGAACCGACACTGTCGCCGTCAGGCATCACGTGCCCGACCAGCAGGGGGTTTTTCACCCGCCTGAGTTCGGCGGCGATTGCCGGCAGGCTCCGGTTAATCATCGCTTCTACCGGGTTGCCCTTTTCCAAGCCCGTCGATGATTTGAATCAACCGCGTACCTTCGACGATCGATCGGTCCAGTACGAAACTCACCTCGGGCGTATGACGCAGGCGGATGCGTTTCCCGAGTTCGGAGCGCACGAAACCCTGCGCCCGCTGCAGAGCCTTGAAAGACGCGTCTTGCTCCGTGCCATTGCCCAGCACGCTCACGAACACCTTTGCATAACGCAGGTCGGAAGAGACCTCGACCGTGGTGACCGTCACAAAACCGATACGTGGATCCTTCATCTGACGCAACAAGTCGGATACCTCTTTTTTTATAACCTCGGCCAGCCGTTCCGGCCTGAATGCCATCAGGCCACACCCCCTACTGGACTTCCTCTTCCCGATCCTCATGTATAGTTCATTGGAGTTCGCGCTGAACCTCTTCCGTAGTATAAAACTCCAGCTGGTCGCCTTCGTGAACGTCATTGAAGCGTTCGAGCGTCAAGCCGCATTCGTAGCCGTGCGTGACTTCTCGTACGTCGTCCTTGAAACGCTTCAGGGACGAAAGCCGGCCTTCGTGGACCACCTTGCCGTCACGGATTACCCGCACGTTGCCGTCCCGGACGATTTTACCCTCCAGGACATAGCACCCGGCAATCGTGCCTATCCGCGAAGCCTTGAAAGTCTGGCGCACTTCTGCCTGCCCCAGTATCACTTCCCGGTATTGCGGTTCGAGCAACCCGCTGAGCGCGAGTTTGACGTCCTCGATAGCTTCGTAGATGACCTGGTAGGTGCGGACGTCCACCATTTCCCTTTCGGCCGCTTTCCGGGCGTTGACGTCGGGACGAACGTTGAAACCGATGATAATCGCGTTGGAGGCCGAGGCCAGCATTACGTCCGTTTCGGTAATGGCCCCCGCACCGTGGTGAATCAGGTTCACCTTCACCTCATCGGTACTTAGTCTTTCCAGCGCCTGGAACATAGCCTCCACCGAACCCTGCACGTCCCCCTTGACGATCAGTGGCAATTCCTTAACGGTACCCTCCTGTATTCGGTTGAACACTTCATCCAGAGTCAACCGACCCGGGATCTTAAGGTCTTCCTGCCGTTTCCGTTCGTATCGCTTGTCAGCGATCTGACGCGCCACCTTCTCCTCAGTGACCTGGTAAAAGAGATCTCCGGCCTGCGGGACCTCGGAAAAACCGAGCACCTCGATCGGTGTGGACGGGACGGCCTTCTTGACGCGTCTTCCCTTGTAATCAATCATCGCCCGCACCCGACAAAAGGCGCTGCCGGCCACGAGCACGTCGCCCACGCGCAGAGAGCCGTTCTGCACCAGCACCGTGGCCACCGGACCCCGGCCCTTGTCGAGTTGGGATTCAATTACCGTCCCCCGGGCGGCCCGCTTGGGATTGGCCTTGATTTCATTCACTTCGGCCACCAACAGGATCATGTCCAGCAGTTCCTCCAGGCCTGTCTTTTTCGTGGCCGACACCGGAACACAGATGGTGTCCCCGCCCCACTCCTCGGCCACCAGCCCGTGTTCGGTAAGCTGCTGTTTCACCCGGTCGGGATTGGCGTCCGGTCTGTCCATCTTGTTGATCGCGACAACAATCGGCACTTCGGCCGCTTTAACGTGGTTAATCGCCTCTACCGTCTGGGGCTTAACGCCGTCGTCGGCCGCGACCACCAGAACGGCGATGTCCGTAATACGCGCCCCGCGGGCCCGCATCGCGGTAAATGCCTCGTGCCCCGGGGTATCCACAAACGTAATCCGCTTGCCGTTGTGTTGAACCTGATAAGCACCGATATGTTGGGTAATCCCACCGGCCTCGGTCGCCGTGACATTGGCGTCACGGATGGCGTCCAGCAGCGAAGTCTTGCCGTGGTCAACGTGGCCCAGTACGGTGACTACAGGTGGACGCTGATCCAGGTCGGCCGGATCATCCTCTTCCGGTTCAAGTTCCAGGCGCTCTTCAGCGTCAAGTTTCTTTTCCTTCAGTTCCACCC
>JACUUW010000135.1 GCA_014859075.1 Desulforudis sp. | reverse complement strand
TCAACACTACCACCGTCAGCACGAAGTAAACGTGAGCGGTACCGGATTCGGAGGTGTTGGCGGCCATGCCGGACCACTCGTCCTGGTACCACTTTTCGATCTCAGACCCCAGCTTGGAACCGTTGTGTTTCGTGTTCAACCGCCCGGCTTCGCCGGGCATTTCCTTTTCCCGGTGCGGCCCGACTGTCTGCATTTCGCTCCACCCTTAATGGCAAGACTTACACCCACATTTTACACGTATGTGTTAATTCAATGGAAAAATATTCTTTCCTGCCTGAAACTAACCATTTATTCAAAAATAATGAAACTAAGGAGGATATGGATGGAGTTAGGCAATTTACCCTGGATGAGAATCCAAGCGCAGTAACGGATTGTCTAATGCATAAGAAGTCGTGGAAGAGAAGATTGGAGGTAACGATGGGTGACCAGAAGGGTGCTCTGGTCCTTACTGCTGGGGAACGTCATACTCTTCTTTGTAATTATAATGGTGTCAGGGTCGGCCCGGCAGCTTGTGTGGAACGATCACAATTCGGTGGACGGCCTGATCTGGCGGTATGTGGTTTCGCCGCGGCTGGCGGCGGGCGAAGTGGATTCCGTCGTGGTGAGAAGTGTGTGGCTGGGAGTGGAAGTCGAGCTGCCGGCGGACGAGGCCGAATGGGTGGTCCGTCAACTGGCGGCGGCCGATTTCCGGGAGAGCAACCGGAAGCATTTCGGGTCGACGCCTTCGACGATGTTGACAATACGTTTTTCCGACGGCACCGTTCGGCACTACAACCACTGGGCCGAAGGCGTCTTTGAAAGCTCGGATGCCTGCGGCAGTCATTTCGTGATCGAGAACCGGGAACTGGGCGCATACATCGAACGTCTGGAAACAGGCACTCCATAACGCTTTGGGAAACACCATGAAATCTGCCTGAACGATCCAAAGCGGACGAAACCGGAGAAGATGACGACAATATTAAAGTTATGACCCCTTGGTTTTTGGAATCCAAGAGGACGGCATACGCGTCATTATGGATAAAAGCGGTAATTGCAACGTTCTTTTCAGGCTGCCGCGCGCGAAAGGAGGTCGATCCATGTTTTACAGTACTGCCCGGTTGAGGTTCCTGGTGCCGGTACTGTTCTGCGCCTCTTTGCTGTTCGCCGGTCCGGCCCTTGCCAACCCGGACACCAGCGGCGTGGAAGCGAAGGTCTCGTTGGCGGAGGCCATTGGGGTGGCCAAGGGGTTTTTCCCGGTGCCCCCCGAATTCACGCAATTCAACTCCGACTACTACGCCGGGGAGGAGGGAGCCGTCTGGAACCTGCGCTGGTCCAGTGAGGGCCCGCCGGGGGGCAGCCTCCACGTCAGCGTCAGCGCGGACAACGGGGAAATCCTGAACATGTATTCCTACCAGGGCCTGTACCCGGGGACTAAGTACAGCGGTTTGCCGAAATACAGCCGCGAGGCGGTGCAGGCCATCGCCGAACAGACGGCCCGGAGGCTGCAGCCGGAGCGGTTCAAGCAGACCCGGCTGGTGCCGGAGCGGGAAGGCTACCGGCCGATACCGGTCCCGCTGACCCGTGACTACCCGATCACCTACCACTACCAGTTCCAGCGTTTAAGTGACGGGATTCCCGTGGCCGAAAACGGGATCAGCGTGGAGGTAAACGCCGACACGGGCCGAGTCCAGTATTTCTCGGTGTCCTGGGGCCGGGACCTGAAGCTGCCGCCGGCGACCGGTCGGATCAGCGCCGAGCGGGCGCTCCAGGTCTTCGACCGGGAAGGCCTGGAACTGGTGTACGTGTACACGGGGCCGGGCGACCGGGACAGCGGCGAGCGTCCCTACCTGGTTTACCGGTTGCGGGACGGCGGATTCCTGCTGGATGCGTTGACCGGGGAGTTGATTGACCCCGAAGACAATTACTGGTTCCCCGGCGGTGGGGACGCGGGCATGGGCGAATCCGAGAAGATGATGGCCCGTGATTTGAGCCCGGCGGAAGCCGCGGCGGTCGAGGAGACCAGGGACCTTTTGAGTGCGGAGGCCGCCCGCCGGGCCGCCGAAGCCGCCTACAGCCTGCCGGCCGGGTTCAAGTTGAGCCGGTCACAACTGAGCCACAATTGGAACGCTCCGGGCGACAAGGTCTGGAGCCTGAGCTACACCGGCGAGGAGCCGGAGTTCACGGTCAACCTCGCGGTCGACGCCCGCACCGGTGAGCTCCTGCGCTTCAGCGTTTACCGGTCGCCGGACAGGATGGAGTACCTTGAGCCACCCGAAGTCAAGATGAGCGAGAAGCAGGCCCGGGCTGCGGCCGAGGCGTTGATGCGCCGGCTGCAGCCGAAGAAGTCCGGCGAGGTCCTCCTGCGGAACACCCGGAAGGATTACGGCTCCTGGATCGAGGAGGGCGAAGAGCCGCCGCTGCCGCGGTCCTACACCTTTGAATACGCCCGCATGGTGCATGGTGTTCCCTATCCCGGCAACGGGTTCTCCGTTACGGTGGACTCCGCCACCGGTGAAATCACAAGCTATGAGTTGAAATGGTGGGACGTCGTCTTCCCGAAGCCGGACGGGTTGGTGGCCCGGGACACGGCGAACGAGGCCTTTCTGGCACGTAGCCCCCTGACCCTGGAGTATACCCGCCTTTACTCACGGTGGGTCCGGGGGTCCAAAGAGCCGGAATACCTCCTGGTGTACCGCCTGGAAGGGCGGACGGACCTGATGATTAACGCCCGTTCCGGACAAGTGTTCGACCGGCAGGGGAACCCGGTGGTGGATCGTGTGGAAGGCTTTGCGGACATCGCCGGGCACCCGGCCGAACAAGACATCCTGCTGCTGGTCAACGCCGGCGTAATCACCGGTGAGGACGACCGGTTCCGGCCCGACGACCCGATCACCAACGCCGAACTGGTGACCCTGCTGGTGGCCGCTTACGCCGATGACCGCGGCTATCCGCCGCCGCCGGTGTCCAAAGACGTTCCCTGGTATGCGCCCTTTATCGAAAGGGCGGTGGCGATGGGCATTCTGGACGCCGGGGACCGGCCGGATCCGAACGCCCCGGCCACCCGCCTGCAAGCCGCGCGGCTGCTGGTGAACGCCCAGGGCTACGGCCCGCTGGCCAAGCTGGCCCACCTGTTCCAGTTCCAAGCGGAAGACGCCGGGAGCGTGCCGGCGTCCGAGAAGGGTTACGCCGCCGCTGCGGCCGGCCTGGCCCTGCTGCCGCTTGAGGACGGCCGGTTCCGGCCGGCGGGCACGCTGACCCGCGGGGAGGCGGCACAGATCCTGGTCCGTGTCCTGACCCGCTAGAAGATAATACTCCCCCCATTTGTTTGATCAGTGACCCGGCGCCCGTGCGCCGGGTTTTTTCTCAGGCATTAAATCAGTATTTTTAAAATGGCGATTTTATCGTCGGCCGGTTTTGGGTTAGCATGGAGGAAGTGATGCCGACTGAAAAGGGGTGACAAGTGAATGCTGATCAGGAAGGCGCAACCGGGGAGAGTGTTCGTGGGGAGGTTGACCAAGGAGGGTGACCTCCTCATTTCGCTCACCGAAATCTGCCGGCGGAAAAAGGTGGACCACGGAGAGCTGTGGGCTATCGGGGCGCTGGTCCGGGCGCGGGTGGCCTATTACGACCAGAGCCGGCGGCAATACCGGACGGTGGACATTGACACGCCCTGCGAAATCGTGTCCCTGGTGGGGAACGTCTCCCTCAAGGACGGCGGGCCTTTCGTGCATGCGCACCTGGCCGTGGCCGATGCGGACGGTCACATGCGCGGTGGGCATCTGGTGGAAGGCTGTGTTGTGTTCGCGGGTGAATACGTGATCCAGGAACTCAAGGTGCGTGACCCCTTGGAACGGACGCACGACGAGTCCACCGGTCTGGCCCTCTGGCGCTGAGTCCACCTGCAGAAATCTAAGGGGCGGCCCGCCCCCGGTCAGATACCTCAGCCCATGCCGCTCTTGTCGCCGATTTGCACCAGCTTGCCGTCCTGTACGACCACCGGTACCCGGTCGGCACGGTACTTTTCTTTCACCATCCGCCGCGCCTCACGGTCGTCGCTCACGTTGACCTCCTGGAAGGGGACGCCTCGGTCCCGGTACTCCTGCATTGTGCGACTGCAGTACGGACACCCGGTCTTGGTGTAGATAGTGATCTTAGCCATCGCCGGCACCTCCTGAAACTGATTATACCGTATCGGCGCCCGACTTTGAACCGCCCGGTCCGGAAAATTCCCGGCGGGCTGGGCGAATTCCAAATCCCGCTGCAGGGTCGGAAAGCTCTGCTGGCCCACGGAAGGAATAACCGGCTCTACGTTTAACTGGTATGGATGAAGTGTGTCTCCTTGGCGGAGCGGCCTTGCTCGACGGCGAGCCGGGAACGTGCGGAAGTGCCGGCAGGCGGGGCACGGGTTACTGGAGATGACAACGGCATGGACGACATCAGGGTGAGGCCGGACGACGGGGTGGAGACCGATCCCCGGGGCGGCCGGGCTTGGTGCCCTTACTGTGCGGATTCGCTGGAGTACGTGTGGGACGAAGTGCTGCGGATCGCCCGCTGCCCCGGATGCGGCGTCAGCACCCGGGATTTTCACGTCAAAAGCGCCAACGGCTTTTGGAACGAAGCTCTGAAACAGCGGTTCGACGACGGGGTGAAAAGGTCCCGACGAACGTGGATAAGGGGTGAGCAGAAAATGGTGAGCCAAACAGTACTGCGGTTGCCGATAGTCCCCGGGGAGTAGCAGAAACCGGTATAGGAGTGCAGGGAGCACGTGATTATTCGCGGTGGGGAGGGGACGTTTTGCTGAACGAGGCCGGTGATGAAACAGTTATTCAAGAGGAAAGACGGCTCAGTACCGTCCAGCGCTTAATGGGGGTGGTGTTCAGTCCCGGGGAGACCTTCCGGGACATCGTGGCGCGGCCCTACAGCCTGGCGGCGGCGCTGGTGGCCGTCGCCGTCAGTCTGGTGGCCACGGTGCTGATCCTGCCTAAGCTCCAGGTTTTCACCGCCTGGCAGTTCAAGCAGATGCCGGCGGGGATGATGAGTCCGGAAGAGCTGGCCGCTATACAGGAATACGGGGCGATGGCGGTTGCCGGCGGCGCAATCGCCGTGGCGATCGTCGGCCCAGTGTTAATCTGGCTGGTTTGTGGCTTGGTGCTGAAGTTGTACAATATGTTTGCCGGGAACCAGACCTCTTTCCGGCAGTTTTTCGCCGTGGCCGTTTACGCCTACGTGCCCGTGCTGCTCGGCGGACTGGTATATGCGGTCATGATAATGTTCAGCCGGGCGGAGAACCTTCCCTACGTGACTACCAGCCTGGCCGCCCTTTTCCCGGGAATGGAATACGGTTTTACCTATGCTTTGCTGGCCCAGGTGAACCCCTTTACGTTGTGGGCGATTGCGCTTGTCGGCATGGGCGGCGCGCAGGCCATGCAGGTAAGCAGCCGGAGCACGATTGGTTATCTCTTGGCTCTCTGGGTCCTGTACGCGGTGGTTGCGGCCTGGTACGGGG
>JACUUW010000134.1 GCA_014859075.1 Desulforudis sp. | reverse complement strand
CGCATCGTGGTAAACCCGGAGAAGATGGTGATCAGCGAGGCCCGCCGCAGTTTCACCTATCTCAACCTGTTCGGTTTCCCGTCCGACGCGGTGGTCATCAACCGGATCCTGCCGGATGGAATCAAGGACGACTACTTCCGGGTCTGGAAAGAGGTGCAGGAAAAGCACACGGTAGTGATTGAAGAAAGCTTTTCCCCGCTGCCGATTTTTAAGATACACCTGTTCGAGAACGAGGTCGTAGGACTGGACGCGCTGCGGCGGTTGGCCCGGGCCTGCTTCGGGGAGGAGGACCCGGCCCGCGTTTTCTACCGGGGCTTCACCCAGGAAATCGCCAAGGAAGGCCGGGGTTATCTGCTTTCCGTGAAGCTGCCGTTTGTGGAGAAAGGGGAAATATCCCTGGCGCAAAAGGGGGATGAACTGAATATCCACGTGGGGGATTACAGGCGGAACGTCATACTGCCACGCATGCTGGCCGGGTTGGAGGCCGGAAGCGCCGGGTTCGAGGCCGGCGTGTTGAAAATCAGGTTTGGAGGTGAAACCGATGGCTGACGAGGACCACAAGAAAGTCGGCGGTGAAGAGGTGCGGCCGGCGGCAGGGGGGGAGACCAGGCTCACGTGCGCTGCTTGTCCGGCGGGTCGGGCCATGCTGCTGCCCCGGGTTGTGGGGAGAGCCGTGGAGGAACTTCTGCCGGTGCCGGTGAGCCGGCACCTGCGGAACGCCAGGCGGGAGACCCTGCTCGCCGCGCGCGGAATGCTCAATCACCTGCTGGAAAGGGAAGAAGCCCGGGACCGGACGACGGGCACGGCCAAGGCCAAGAAAATTGAGATCGAGTAGGTGGCTGCGAGCGGCCGCGGGGCAGACCGGAAAAGTCTGTCCCGCTTTTTGTTTTCAAACGGCAGGGAAATGTGGGCGTTGTACGAATTAATGTTCGACGAGGGGGGTTGAGATTGGTGCCGCAGATGATTCTGGGAGACATTGTCGACAATCTCAGAAGGCTTAACGAGGCGTATAATCAACTGATCCAGGGGCAAGGCGCCCTAAAGCAGGAATTGAAGGAATTAAAGCAGGTTCAGGAAGCCGCCAGAGGAGACGTCAACGAACTCAAGGGCGAAGTGAAAGGGCGGCGGGAGGAGCACGCTGCTTTGCGGCAGGAACTGCGGGAATTGAAGCAGTATTCGGCGGTAGCCAAGGACGACGCCGGTGAAGTCAAGAGTGAAATTCGGGGTCTGAGACAGGACCAGGCCGCCACGCGCCAGGAATTGAAAGAAATGAAACAGGACCAGGACGTCGTGAAGCAGGATTTAAAGGGGCTGAAGCAGGATCACACGGCCCTGTTGGAATTGATGAAGGAACATTCCCAACTCCTCAGGGCGCTGGAGGAGCACGCACGGGTTACGCGGGCCCTGGTCACCCGCACGGATGAAGTCCTGACGCGGGTTCAGGGAGAAGTGGAACACATCCGCAAGGACACCGGCGATATCCGCGCCACGGTTAACGAAATTGACGCCAGCCTCGACTATGTGCTGGCCCAGCTGGGCAAACACGTCGCGAAGGCCAAAGAGGCGAAATAAGAACAGAAACCGGATGCAAGGGGCGGTTCAAGGGGGCGGGCCGGCAAGCCCCGTCTTTTGAGCCGCTGTTTTCGTTTGCAGCCTGATCCGAGCACGAGCTCAGGAAGCAGCCGTTTCCTCTGTTCTCCGCGCTCCGGCATGCCGTCCGGGGAACAGCTTTTCACGGGTGGCCCGGGCGAACCACACCAGGACCAGCATGACCGGCACCTCAATCAGCGGTCCGACCACCGTGGCCAGGGCCACCACCGGGTTGAAGGCCGTGATGGCGATGGCGATGGCGATTTCGAAGTCACGGCCGGTACTGTTGAAACCGGCGGCCACCGAGTCTTCGTACGTGAAGCCGAGTTTCCAGCACGACAGGTACACCACCCCGAACATCACCCAGAAGAAGATGGTCATCGGCACGGCCATAAGCAGAATGATTTGTGGGGACTCCAGGATGAGGTCGCCCTTCAGGGCGAACATGACGATCAGGGTGAACAACAGCCCGATAATGGAAAGGGAATCAAGGTAAGGCCGGAACCGCTCGAACCCTTCCTCACCCAAGCGGCCGACCCCGATCCGCCTGGTCAGGAAGCCGGCCGCCAGGGGCAGGCCCAGGTACAACAGCACACTGTAGCCGACAACCAGTACGTCGAATTGGACGTCCCCGAGCAGCAGCTTGGCGTAGACCGGGATGAGCAGCATCTGGACGATGGAGTTCATGGCCACCAGGACGATGGCCAGGGCGTTGTTCCCGAGCGCCAGGAAGGTGAAGACGATCACCATGGCGATGCAGGGCGCCAGGCCGTAAATGACCAGGCCGACGTAGAGGTCGGGGTGGTTGGACAAAAAGAGCTTGGCGAGCCCGAACATGAAAAACGGGGCGATCGCGTAGTTGAAGAGAAGTACGATCGCCAGCTGTTTTGGGGAACGGGCGGCCTTGCCGAGATCCTCGAACCGGATCTTGGTCATTGCCGGATAAATCATCAAAAAAAGCCCGATGACTACACCCAGGGCCAGGAAATTGGGCAGGTTCCAAACGTACTCGCCCCCTGTCATGGCCGCTATGGCGTCGATCGGCGGGGTGAGTTCGAAGTCCGAAATGCCGTAGATTTTGCCGATGATAATGCCCACTGCCATGCTCGCCAAGACGAAGACCGGCAGTAAACGAAAGTCTTGAATTCGTTTCAGGATACTGTGCACGTGGTTTACCTCCTTCTGAAAAAAAATATGTCTCGGTCTCAGGACGGACCTGCGTCACCCCCTCATTAAACAACAACTTAGCTGCAGGCTATTGACTTGTTTAAAACTCAGGCGATATAATGGTCGGTATAGTTCATAAGGATATTACTACATTATAATATATGGGTAGAACTTATCGACATAATACCAGGGTCGGAGTGGGGTAGTCAAGAAAACATGTACCCAAAGGATGGACGGCACTCACTGTTTAACTCTTGAAGGAGGGCTGTTGGATGAGTCGGAAAAGCATCTTGACCAGGCGTGAGTACGAACTGATCGCGATTGGCGCCAGCATAGCCGCGAACTGCGGTTCATGTCTTCTGCATCATGTCGAGGCGGCCCGGGCGGCGGGGGCCACCGATGAAGAAATGCGCGAGGCCGTGGCGATCGGTGAATTGGTCAAGGCCGAGCCCAGTTCCCAGCTGCGTCTGTTGGCAGCGCAGCTTCTGAATGTGGGGGAACAAAACGCGGTGCTCGGCGGTGGCCGTTGCTGAGGTTAGCCCAAGGAGCGCCGGTCGGCGCTTGAAAAAAGTGGACTACAATCTGAACGACGCCAATGAAAGGAGCTGCAAACTGTGGAGGGACTCAAAGCAAAATTCGAGGGCCTGTCCGAAGAGCAACAGCTGGAGTTTATTAAACTTATTATGCCGACGGTGTGCGCGCGGTTCCGTCAGGACCCACAGCAGATGATGAAGACGATGATGCCCTTTTGCCAGGATCTCATGCGGCAGTTCAACATGGACGGACCCCAGATGATGAGAATGATGATGGCGAACGTTAAACCACAACCATAGAGTTCCGTTTCCGGCGGATGTGCATGCTGCATTGACGCTAAGCGAGCCTGTTTAATTTATAGGGTGTCTGTAGCTTGTCCGGCACCCTTGAAAATTGGGCAACAAACAAACGAACTTAAATTTGTTGGTGTAACTCTGGGCGGTGCATAACCAAACGCGGGCAACTGCATTATAGAGACATTGGGCATTCAGGGAGGGATATGATGCAAAGAAGTATTGAAATCTTTGACCCATCCATGTGTTGCAGTTCCGGTCTGTGCGGTCCGACCATCGACCCGACCCTGATGGAAGTCAGCGAGACCGTCACGCGTCTCCGGAAAGAACATCCGGACCTGACCATTGACCGGCACATGTTCGGACGAGCTTTCGAACCTTTTACCCGGACCTCGGTGGTAATGGACCTGATCAAGGAACGGGGGCTTGGAGTTCTGCCCATCACCGTGCTGGACGGACGAACGGTGGTCGCGGCGGGCCGGTATCCCAGCTACGACGAACTGAAGCAGGCCCTGAAACGATGAAAGGAAAGGAATGGTGATTCAATGGCTGACGGGCCGACACGCTACTATTTCTTCTCGGGTAAAGGGGGCGTGGGCAAGACCACCATGGCCGCGGCGACGGCGGCGCACCACGCCGACCGGGGGTTGAAGACCCTGATCGTCACCACCGATCCGGCTTCCAATCTGGCCGACGTCTTCGAGCAGAGAATCGGCCACCGGGTGACCGCCATTGACGGTTTTGCCCACCTGTACGCCATGGAGATCGACGTGGACACTGCCACCCTGGAATACAAGGAACGGGCGCTGGCGCCTTTCCGGGAGGCGTTCCCGACTGAGATGGTCGCGGTGATGGAGGAACAGCTCAACTCGCCATGCACCGAGGAGATGGCCGCCTTTGACAAATTCGTGGACTTCATCGATGACCAGTCCTGGGACGTGGTGATCTTCGACACCGCCCCGACCGGGCACACCATCCGCCTGCTGGAACTGCCGGTGGAGTGGAGCCGGCACATCGCCGAGAGCGAGGAAGGCAGCGGGCAGACCTGTATGGGCCCGGTGGAGGTGCTGAAAGGCGCCAAGGAAAAGTACGACCGCGCCGTCGGTTTGCTGCGGGACCCGGAACGCACGACCTTTGTGTTCGTACTCCAGCCGGAGGGCACCTCGATCGCCGAGACCAAGCGGGCGGCGGCCGAACTGGCCGAGATCGGCATCCACTCCCGGCTGCTGGTGATCAACGGCATTCTGCCGCCGGACGAGTGCACGCATCCGTTTTTCCGGAAGCGCAGCGAGATGCAGCAGCATTACATCCGCGAGGTGGAAACCGGGACCGATCTGCCGGTGAAGAAAATGTACCTCCTGGGGGAAGAGGTCAAGGGTTTGGACCTATTGCGCCTGATTGCCCGCCGTCTCTGGGGGAACGGGAGCGCCGAGGCCGCCACCGAACCCACATATCCGGCGGCGGAAGCGGACCGGCCCCGCCGACCGCGGCGCACGCCGGCGACCACGGGAATACGGGTGGAGGAGTACCTGTTTCCCAAAAACGGGCAGAACCGCGCGGTATTCTTCGCGGGCAAAGGGGGTGTGGGCAAGACTTCGCTGTCCTGCATTACCGGAATGTGGCTGGCCCGGCAAGGTCTGCGCACCCTGGTGGTGACCACCGATCCGGCCGCCCATCTGGGCGAGGTTTTCGGGCAGCCGGTCGGTTTCGAAATCACGCCGCTGGCCGGGGTGGAGAATCTGTCGGCGGTAAAGATTGACCCGAAGCGCGAAGCCGAGGCGTACAAAAAACGCATTCTGGACGACGCGGCAGAGAAGTACGCTCCGGAGGCGTTGGCGGTGATCAAGGAACAACTGGACTCCCCGTGCACCGAAGAGATGGCCACCTTCGACAAGTTCCTGGACTA
>JACUUW010000002.1 GCA_014859075.1 Desulforudis sp. | reverse complement strand
ATTTACTTGAACCTGAAGGCCGGGGTTCGTGGGGCGGTTCGTACCAACGAGCCGCTTTCCGAACACACGACGTGGCGAATCGGCGGTCCGGCCGATTACTTCGTGCAGCCCGCCGGTCTGGAAGACCTGCAGTTTGTGACGCGGTTTGCCGCCGCCCGGCGGCTGCCGCTCACCGTGATGGGTAATGGGTCGAACCTCCTGGTCAGTGATGCCGGCTTGCGGGGCATCCTGGTCAGGATGGGCCGAGGCATGGAGCAGGTCTTGATCGACGGGAACGTTATCCTGGTTCAGGGTGGGGCGAGACTGCCGCGGGTGATAAAGGCCGCCGGCGGGGCCGGGCTCGGTGGTCTGGAGTTTCTGATCGGCATCCCGGCTTCGGTCGGTGGCGCGGTGGTAATGAACGCCGGAGCCAACGGTTTATGTCTGGGCGACCGGGTGGAAGAGGTGATTCTGGTCGACCGCGAGGGAGTGATACACCGGCGGTCCCGGACCGAATTGGGATTTGGTTATCGCTGGAGCGATTTGCAGACCGGCGGAGCCATTGTGAGCGAGGTGATTCTCCGTTGTCTGCCGCGGCAGCGGGACGAGATCGGCCGGGAGATGAAGCTTTTTCTGCATCGCCGCCGGGAAACCCAGCCGTTGGACCACCCGAGTGCCGGTTGTGTCTTCAAGAATCCATCCGGAGATTCTGCCGGACGTTTAATCGAAGCTGCCGGCGGTAAGGGGCTGCGGGTGGGCAATGCCGAGGTGTCTCAAAAGCATGCCAACTTCATCCTGAATCTGGGCGGCGCCACGGCACGGGACGTTATGATTCTCATCGGGCGGATTCGCCGGTTGGTGAAAGACAAGTTCGGGATTGAACTCGGACTAGAGGTGAACTTAATGGGCGATTTTTAAGGCGGGGTGACGTATGGAACGTATCATCATCAAGGGAGGAAACCGCCTTAAGGGAACGATTGAGGTGAGCGGTGCAAAAAACGCGGTGCTTCCGATCCTGGGAGCCAGCCTTCTTTGCGGTGGCGAGTCAATAATTTACAATGTGCCGAGGCTGGATGATGTAGAGGTCATGGTCGAACTGCTTACCTACCTCGGCGCCCGAATCCACCGGGAAGACCACCACTTAAGGATTAACACCACCAATGTGGAGCCGAGGGAAATCGGCGAAAACCTCATGCGGCGGATGCGGGCTTCCAACCTGGTCCTTGGCCCACTGTTGGGCCGGTTCGGGGCCGTTGTAATTTCCCAGCCCGGGGGCTGCAACATCGGTTCCCGCCCCATGGACCTTCACTTGCGGAGCATGAAGGCTCTGGGGGCCGCGATCGATGAAAAATCGGGTTACATCCGGGCCCGGGCCGCCAGACTTGAGGGTGCCGACATACACCTGGACGTTCCCAGTGTAGGTGCTACCGAAAACATACTGATGGCCGCGAGCATGGCCAGGGGGTTCACGATCCTGCGCAACGCGGCCCGTGAACCGGAGATTGTTGATCTCCAGAACTACTTGAACAAGATGGGAGCCAGGATCAGCGGGGCCGGAACGGATGTGATCCGGATTGAAGGGGTCCAGGAATTGAAGCCTTGCAATCACCGCGTTATTCCAGACCGGGTCGAGGCCGGTACACACTTGGTCGCGGCGGCCATTACCGGGGGAAACGTTACGGTGCGGAACGTCATCCCTGAGCACGTGGAACCGGTGCTGGCCAAGCTGCGCGAGGCCGGCGCCGACTTTGAGGTTGCCGGTGACGCGGTGCGAATCAATTCGGGGCCGCTACGGGCGGTGGACGTGAAAACCCAGCCCTATCCCGGTTTTCCAACCGACATGCAGCCCCAGATTATGGCCCTGCTCAGCCTGGGCGAGGGTACCTCAACAATAACCGAGAACATCTTTGAGAATCGTTTCAAGCACGTATCAGAACTGAGGCGCTTGGGCGCCGATATTCGCATCGAGGGTAAGACGGCGATTATCAGGGGCCGGGAGAGCTTGAGCGGGGCAAGCGTGGAAGCGTCCGACCTGCGGGCGGGGGCCGCCCTGGTGCTGGCGGGACTGGCGGCCGACAACACCACCGTGGTCGAACAGGCGCAGCACATTGACCGGGGTTACGAAAGACTGGAAGAAAAATACAGGATTCTGGGAGCAGATATAGTTAGGGTGCGGGCTTAGAGCCCGCCTCTCCCCGGTTTAAGCTTGGACAAGTCCCGGTGCTCAAAGTTATAATAAATTCAGGGGGTTGAAAGGTGCCGGGACCAAAATTGAATTGGTGGGAAAGCATCCTTTTTCTCATCTTTCTTCTCATCGCCGGTTTCATACTCGTTAGTTCGCCCCTGTTTGAAATTGATACCATAACCGTGGAGGGCAATCACCTTTTGACTGCCGAAGAAGTCCGGTCCACGAGCGGAATTGTGCCCGGGAGTAACATCTTCCGGGTGCGGTTGGCGGAAGCCGGAGCCCGGCTCGAGGCTCTTCCGCTCATCCGGCAGGCGGAGTTGGTGCGGAAGTTTCCGTCCACGGTCGGTATCACCATTGTGGAACGGGTTCCGGTGGTCCTGTTGAATATCGAGGGCGAGTTCTGGGAGGTGGATGTGGAAGCGGTCCCGTTGCGCCGGAAGGGATCAGGCTGGGACAGGCTGCCCGTGATTACGGGTGCGGACCTGGGTAGTCCCAACCTGCAACGAGTGCTCGACGCAGTCGTGATGCTTCCCGAACAGGTGGTCGGAGATCTCTCCGAGGTTTGCTACGGTGACGATTTTAGGGTTACTCTCTACACTTACGAGGGAATAGAGGTGCGCCTGGGACAGGTGGACCGGTTTGGGGAAAAGGGTGAAATCCTGCTTGAAGTACTCAATGTGATCCGGCAGGGGGGCCGGAACGTCGAATATATAGACCTCTCCGAGCCCCAAAAAGCGGTCGTGAAGTACGCCGGAGGTGGCGCCAATGACGAAGAATAGAATCCACTGGGCGCTCATCGTGGTCGGTCTTGTACTGGGGCTGATGCTGTCCACCCAGTTCCGCGTGCAACAAGAAAAGGTATACAGCTCCACGGTTAAAAGGGTACAGCAGTTGGCCCAGGAAGTGGAGTCGGCCAAGGTGGAACGGGACGCCCTGCGGGCGCGCGTGCAAGAACTCCGCACCGAGCTGGATAGAGCGGCCGACGAAGCACGGCAGGGGAAACTGCGGACGGAGCTTGACAACATCCGGATGCAGGCGGGTTTGCTGTCCGTGAAGGGTCCGGGCATAGAAGTGGTGCTGAAGGACAGCAACGCTCCTTCCCAGCCGGGAGATAATCCGAACTTGTATGTACTGCACGACGAAGACCTGCTGAAAGTGGTTAACGAATTGCGTGCGGCGGGGGCGGAGGCCCTGGCGATAAATGGCGAACGGCTGGTGGCTACCAGCGAGATCCGCTGCATCGGGCCCGCCGTAGTGGTGAACACCACCAAGCGGCTGGCCCCTCCGTACACGATCACGGCCGTCGGGGACCCGGATACTTTGATCGCCGCGTTGGAGATGAGGGACGGCGTGATCGCCACCCTGAAATTTTGGGGCATCCAGGTTACGGTCCGCCGGGTGCCCGAGGTGGTGGTGCCGGCCTACACCGGGCCGACGACGTTCCACTACGCCCGGCCGTTTCTTGAGGAGGGGGGTAACTAGAGTGCAGACCAGGTATCTTTCCATCGCTGTGGTCACCGTGATCCTGGGACTCCTGGTCGGTCTGCAGGTTAAGCTTCTGGGTGTCCCGGAGGAGCCGCCCCCGCCTCCTTCGGCGCGGGCCGAGACCCTGACCAAGGAATTGAAGGAACTGACCTGGGAAAAGGAAGCCCTGTGGGAAGAGATTCAGGATCTGGAGAAAACGGTGCAGTCGGCCCGCCAAGGCATTGAACAGGCCGAAACCGCCCTGCGCGCGGAAATCGAGAAACACATGATGTTGGCCGGCTTGACCGGAGTCATCGGTCCCGGGGTCGAAGTGACCCTGGAGAACACTCCCGGTGGTGACTTTTTGTTTGCGGTGCGTGACGAAGATCTGTTGCGGGTGGTGAATGAATTGCGCGCGGCGGGCGCCGAGGCCATTGCCATCAACGAAAGGCGTCTGGTCGGTTCCAGTGAGATCCGGCAGGCCGGGCCGTTCATAAACGTGAACCTGGAACGCACTTCGCCGCCCTACCGGATTCAGGCCATCGGCAACCCGGATGATCTGGCCCGAGCCCTTGAACTTCCCGGGGGTTTGGTTGACACCGCACGTTACGTTGGGATTGAAATCAACATCGAGGCCAAGGAAGAACTGGTACTGCCGGGATACCAGGGTCGCCCCCGGTTGGATTTCGCCCGGCCGCTAAGGGAAGGGGTGTAAGTCGTGTGGGTTAGTATCTGGCTGGCGATCGTTGGTCTGGTCATCGGGATCGGGATCGGTCTTAACCTGCCCGTGTTTCTCCCGGCGGCCTATGCGAAGTACCTGGGGATTGCCATCCTGGCCGCCCTGGACTCGGTCTTCGGCGGCATCCGGGCCGCCCTGGAAGAGAAATTTGACAACCTGGTTTTCGTTTCGGGCTTTGTAGGGAACGCGTTGATGGCGGCACTGTTGGTTTTCATCGGGGACCGCCTCGGTGTGGAGATCTACATCGCCGCTGTGGTCGCTTTCGGTGTGCGGCTGTTTCACAACCTCGGTGTTATTCGCCGCTATCTGGTGGGAAGAAAAAATGAGACCGTTTGAAAGGGAATCAATGGGGAACGTTGAATTAACAGGTTGATCAGGGTGTTGTTGCCGGACACGCGAAAGGAGGAGCCGCGTGATAGAGTTGGAACTTGAAGCGAACAATTTCGCCACCATCAAGGTTGTCGGCGTCGGCGGGGGCGGTAATAACGCCGTCAACCGGATGATCAGTGCCGGACTAAAGGGCGTGGAGTTCATCGCCATCAACACGGATGCTCAGGCACTGGCCGTGTCGCTGTGTAATCAAAAAATCCAGATCGGAGCGAAACTGACTAAGGGATTGGGCGCGGGGGGAAACCCGGAGATCGGCCAGAAGGCGGCCGAGGAGAGCCGGGACGAGTTGGTGCACGGGCTCCAGGGTGCGGACATGGTTTTTGTCACGGCGGGCATGGGCGGCGGTACCGGTACCGGTGGGGCGCCGATCGTGGCCGAGGTCGCCCGGGAGTTGGGGGCGCTGACTGTAGGGGTGGTGACCCGACCCTTCACATTTGAGGGCCGCAAGCGGTTCCAACAGGCCGACGTCGGGATCGAGAACCTGCGGACCCGGGTGGACACCCTGATCACAATCCCCAACGATAAGCTACTCCAGGTGATCGAAAAGAACACCTCCATCGTGGAGGCCTTCAGGATCGCGGACGATGTGTTACGGCAAGGGGTCCAGGGAATTTCCGATTTGATTGCGGTACCCGGTCTTATCAACCTTGACTTTGCGGACGTAAAGACCATTATGAAGGACACCGGTTCGGCCCTGATGGGTATCGGTACGGCATCAGGTGACAATCGGGCCGCCGACGCCGCCCGCCTGGCCATTTCCAGCCCGCTTCTGGAAACCTCGGTCGACGGCGCCCGGGGTGTGCTGTTGAACATCACCGGCGGCACCAGCCTGGGTCTGTTTGAAGTCAACGAGGCCGCCGAAATTATTTCCCAAGCCGTGGACCCGGAGGCGAACATTATTTTTGGTGCCGTGATCGACGAGAACATGAACGAGGAGGTGCGGGTAACGGTGATCGCCACTGGTTTTGAGGTTCAATTTGCCCGCCAGGTCGCCGCCTCCTCTGAAAACGACGATCTAAAGCCTTTTCACAACCACGATGATCTGGACATTCCCGCTTTTTTGCGAAAACGCTAGCGAAAACAGACGAGAGAAAATAATTTAATATTCCTGGGTTTGACAGGTTTTTCCAGCCCCGGTTGCTATAATAGGAACCGGGGTTTGTTTTTGGCATATTCCTTGGCGTTAATCATATAAAGTGGTAGGGATTGGAGGCGAGGTGGGTTTGAGTGGTCTACACCGTATATCTGGACGAGGTGTTGCTTGGCAACGTACTCATGAATTTTGCAATTCTCTGGCTCACCGCGCGACTTTGCTTGTTGCCCGGCCCGATTTGGCGGCTCATTTGCGCCGCCACGCTTGGTGCCGTATATGCCGTGGCCCTGCTTTTTCCGGTGCCGGTGTGGTTGACGGACGTACCGGCCAAGGTCGCGGTGTCGTTCCTAATGCTGGCGGTGGCCTTTTTCCCGCAGCCTGGTCGCAAATTGGGGGCGGCGGTGGTGGTGTTCTACCTGGTTTCCTTCGGCTTGGGCGGGTTGGTGTTCGGACTGGGCTATTTCGTGGGGGGCGGCGGGTTTGTACCTTCGCTCCAGGGGTTTGTGGAGTTGCCGCAGGCTTATTTCTGGCCGGCCGTCCTTGGCGCCCTGGTTGTTACCTGGCTGGTGGGACGTTGGGGCGGGGCCTTTTTGCGCCGGCGGTACGTAAAGGGTTTGTTTCACGTGCCGGTGCGCATCTCTCTGTGGGGGAAGAGCCTCCTGGTGACCGCACTGGTTGACACGGGGAACCAGCTGTCGGATCCGTTGAACAACCATCCGGTGCTCGTGGTGGAACTGGATGCGGTGCGGCAACTCTTGCCCGAGGATCTGCAGCGGGTGCTGGACACCGATGGGGAACCGGATTTTGAAAAAATACTCTCAGGGTTGGGAGCGAGCCGTTGGGCGACCAGGCTGAGGCTTATTCCTTTTCAATCCCTGGGTCGATCCAGCGGTCTGCTGCTGGGGTTTCGTCCCGACCAGATCGAGATCTCGTGCGGCCGGGAAGTGCTTCGGGTGAAGAACGTGGTAGTCGCGGTTTACCAGCGAAGGTTGTGTCCGGAAGCGACTTATCGCGCGCTTGTCAATCCCCGGCTCCTGGAGACGGCAGCCGGATTCTCATAAAGGGGGTTTGTGTGTGCGTCAGGCTTGGCAAATCAGGCTTTACCTGCGCTTGCTGGCTATCAAACTCTTGAGAAGCCTGGGGTATCAACCCGAAGGGCACTACGTGGGCAGTAGCGAGGCCCTGCCACCCCCGCTGTCGGTGGAAGAGGAGACCGGGCTTATCAACCGGCTGGAAGCCGGAGACAAGGCTGTGCAGAGTACGCTCATCGAACGGAACCTGCGCCTGGTGGTGTACATCGCCCGAAAGTTTGAAAACACCGGAGTGGGTATCGAAGACCTGGTATCCATCGGGACCATTGGTCTGATCAAGGCGGTCAATACCTTTGACCCCCGGAAGCGAATCAAGTTGGCTACCTACGCTTCCCGGTGTATAGAAAACGAGATTCTGATGTATCTCCGCCGGAACAGCAAAATCCGCGGTGAGATTTCCTTCGAGGAACCGCTGAACATCGACTGGGACGGCAACGAACTGTTGCTTTCGGACGTGTTGGGTACCGACGGCGACATCATCTACAAGAACCTCGAGGAGGAAGTCGACCAAAAACTTCTGCGTCTCGCCCTGCAGAAGCTTTCCCAACGTGAGCGGAAAATAATGGAACTACGTTTTGGACTGAACAACGGTGAAGAAAAGACCCAAAAGGAAGTAGCCGACCTGCTGGGCATTTCGCAGTCCTACATCTCCCGCCTGGAAAAACGGATCATCAAGCGCCTCAAAAAAGAAATCTACCGATTTGGTTAAGTGCCGGCACAACCCACTAAGACATTTTGAAAACACCCTCTCGAACAGAGGGTGTTTTTAGTTTGCTTCTTTGTCCGGCAGGCGTCCATCCCGGCCCGTGGGGCGGTTGCCTGCGTATAAACCCAAATATGCGCGGCAATAATGAGAAAAACCAAATAAAGCAGGGAGGCCGGGTTGTGGTTAACAAGGTGGAGATATGCGGGGTCAATACCTCCAAGCTTCCCGTTCTTACGGCCGCCGAGATGAAACAACTATTCCAGGAACTGCAGGCGGGAGATTCCTCGGCCCGGGCCAAGCTCATCAACGGAAACCTCAGACTGGTCCTGAGCGTGATCCAGAGGTTTACCAACCGGGGTGAGTATGTGGACGACCTGTTCCAGGTCGGTTGCATCGGCCTGATCAAGGCGATCGACAACTTTGACCTTAACCAAAACGTCAAATTCTCCACCTACGCCGTGCCGATGATCATCGGCGAAATCAGGCGCTACCTACGGGACAACAACCCGATCCGGGTTTCCCGCTCCCTGCGGGATGTCGCCTACAAGGCGCTCCAGATTCGGGACAGTCTGGCCAACCGTTACTCGAGGGAACCGTCGGTGAGTGAGATCGCTCAGGAACTCGATATCCCTAGGGAAGACATTGTATTCGCCTTGGACTCGATCCAGGAACCGATCTCATTGTTCGAACCGATTTACCACGACGGCGGCGACCCGATTTATGTGATGGATCAGATTTCGGACCAGAAGAATGCCGACACGAACTGGCTGGAGGGGATCGCCATCCGTGACGCGATCCGAAAGCTGAATGAGCGGGAGAAGTTGATACTCACCCTGAGGTTTTTCGAGGGCAAGACGCAAATGGAGGTCGCTGAAGAAATCGGGATCTCCCAGGCCCAAGTATCCCGACTGGAAAAGGCCGCGCTGAGTCATATGCGCAAACACATTTAATGAAGGGATTGTTATGAAGAAGACCAAGCGGATCATTGCCGGGCTGCTCGTCGCCGGCGTGCTGGTGACGGCACTGGCGGTCCAGGATTGGACAGGTGAGTCCGTTGAGGCTTACAACCGGGAAAACCTGATCCGGTTTCACATCGTACCCAACAGCGATGACGCCGCCGATCAACTATTGAAGCATCGGGTCCGGAAAGCCGTGGTGGAAGCGGTGAGTCCCCTGGTCGGCGGCCTCAATGATGCCGGAGAAGCCGGACGGGTGATCCGGGAAAACCTGACTCTGGTGCAGCGTGTCTCGGAGAACGAGGTGGCCGCGGCTGGAAAGGATTATCCGGTGGAGGTGGCCTTCGGCAAGTGGTGGTTCCCGACCCGAAGCTATGACGGCCTGACCCTGGCGGCTGGTGAATACCAGGCGGTACGGGTGACCATCGGGGCCGGGACCGGGGCCAACTGGTGGTGCGTGCTGTTCCCACCGCTGTGTTTCGTGAACGGCGAGGCCGGGCCGGGCCTCGCCGACCCGGACGGGGCGCTGGCTACCATTGACACGCCCGGACCGCACCGGTTGGAGATGCGGCTCAAGTTGGCCGAGGTTTGGGAACGCTCCTCGGCGCTGGCCACGCAACTGGCCGAGCAACTGGCCCTCAGGGATAAAGAGAAGCGTTCCTGGTTCTAGCCGGCCAGACGCCGGACTCAGAGTCAACCAACAACAGGCCCGTATCACAAGCCCACGCAAAGGTGGGCTTGTTGTTCTGTCGAGGGGGCCGGTGCATATACATTAGACGGGGTGGTCTTATGCTCAAGATCTCCGACCTCCGGATGCGTGAAATCGTCAATGTCCTGGACGGTCGGCGCATGGGACTTATCAGGGACATCGACATCGACCTGGACAACGGGCGGATCAGTACCCTGATTCTGACTGGTTCCTCGCGCCTGCTCGGCTTTTTTGGGCGTGAAGAGGAAATAGTAATCCCCTGGGAGAAGATCGTCAAGATCGGGGTGGACGTCATTTTGGTCGAGGTCCCTGACTACAGTGAACGGTATCCTGTAAGAAGGTAAGAAGGTCGACCCGTCCGGCGAGTGGCTGGGACCTACCGGATCCCAGCCGCGCACATCTCAGCGGCAGCCCGCGCAAGAGGAAGCGGTGCAACTCCCGCACTCACTTCCTTTGCCCCCTTCAGTCCCCGGTGCGCTGAAAGCGGACACGAGCCGTTTGGGTGCGGGGGCCCCACAGGACGGGCAGGCCAAATTGAGACCGTCTTCACCCATCGGACACAGCCGCTCAAATTTCTTCTGACATTGGACACAGCGGAATTCGTAGATCGGCAAGGACAATCCGCTCCTTATCTGTTCGACTCGGGTAGTCTCACCCCCTAGATTATGCTTACCTTGGGCATCTGTCAAGGGCTTCCCACCGTCACGTTTACGTCATGAAGAAGAGACTGGATCGCGCGTTATTGCCCATCGTTTGGCAAGCATTTTCGGCACGTTTTCCAACTCCGTCGCGGCGTAGTCTTCTATTCTACCGGCATCCGTAAGCCGGCTCAGTTCAGGGTCGAGCGGGAGCGTGGCCAACAATTCGACGCCGGTTTCGACCGCCACTTTTGCACCCTGCGGCGGTCCAAAAGCAAGTATTTTCTTGCCGCAGTCCGGACAAATCAAGAAGGTCATGTTTTCGATCAGGCCAAGGATGGGTGTTTTCATGATCTCGGCCATTCGGAAAGCCTTGCGAACCACCATCACCGCCAGTTCCTGCGGAGAGGAGACTATGACAAGGCCGTCAAGCGGCAGTGACTGCATCACTGTTAACGGGGCGTCGCTTGTTCCCGGCGGCAGGTCGACAAGCAGGTAGTCAAGGTCACCCCACACCACATCCCGCCAGAACTGCTTGATGACTCCGCCGATCAGGGGACCCCGCCAGATTACCGGTTCGTTTTCACTCGGGAGCAGCAGGTTCATCGACATCACGCGGACTCCCAAGCGCTCGGACGCAGGCGGGAAGAGGATGTTCTCAAATCCTTGGGGCCGATCTCTCAGGCCGAACATTTTGGGGATACTGGGTCCGGTGATATCGGCATCAAGCACGCCCACCCGGTGTTCCCCGCGCGCCAGAGTGGCAGCTAAAAGCGCTGTAACCGATGATTTCCCGACCCCCCCCTTGCCGCTCATCACCGCGACCACCCGCTTGATGTTCGAGAGGTCATTTCCGGGTTCATAGTCAGACGTTTCCCGCCCGGCCCCCGGTTGCCCGTCGTTGGTCTTTTCCACCTGTTCTTCCGGCACGCCGATCATCCTTTCGTTAGTAGGGTTTGCTCCGAAACGGAGCTACCGCCTGAATTTGTTGTGAGATTCTGGAGGACTATAGGTTTTAAGCATATGTTCAATTCAGTTTATACCACGGACAGCCTTGTGCTGTCCAGTCCCAAATTAGCCTCTGTTCTTTACCGGGTTCGGTGGTCGGCATCGTTGAATGATTGTGGTTGCTTGGATTATAATCTAGCTAATTGAGTAGCACGCAACTTTCGCACAAGGAGGCCGATTCGTGCAGCTAACCTTCTACGGGGCGACGGACTGTGTGACGGGATCCTGCTTTTTGTTGGACACCGGCGGCATGCGGATTATGGTGGACTGCGGCCTGTTTCAGGGTCGGAAGGAGATCCGGCGGCGAAACTACGAACCGTTCCCTTTTGAGCCTGAAACCGTCGATCTGGTATTGCTCACCCACGCTCACATCGACCACAGCGGTTTGATCCCCAAGCTGTGCAAGCACGGGTTTCGGGGGCAGGTCCTGGGTACCGGATGCACCGTGGACCTGTGCCACGTACTTCTGCCGGACAGCGGCAGTATCCAGGAGGTGGAGGTCGAGCGGAAAAACCGAAGGGCCGTCCGGGCCGGCGAGCCGGAGGTTGAGCCCATCTACACCATGGAAGACGCTTACGCCGGTCTGAGACAGTTCAGTCCGGTCCCGTATAACCGTGACGTCAGTCTGGGTGAAGGCGTGCGCTGCCGCTTCACCGACGCCGGGCACATCCTCGGTTCGGCCCTGATCGAGATTTGGGTCGGGGGCCCGGCCGGTGAAACAAAAATCGTGTTTTCGGGTGATCTGGGCAACAAAGGGAAACCTTTTGTGCGGGATCCTTCCTACGTGGACGACGCCGACTACCTGGTACTGGAATCCACCTATGGGGACCGGTTGCACGAGGAGGATTATCCGGGGAGCAGGGAAAAACTAAAGGAGGTCATCTGGGCCACCTACCGTAAAGGCGGGAACTTGTTGATTCCGGCCTTTGCGGTTGAGCGCACCCAAGAATTGCTGTACGATGTTTTCGCTTTCGCCAGGAATAATGAGCTGCCCCCCATACAAATCTGGCTGGACAGCCCTCTGGCCAGTGCCGTCACCAACATCTTTGGTGACCACGTGCACTGTTACGATGAGGAGGCGAGCAGCCTGGTGGCCTGCGGGATCGACCCGTTGGGCTTGCCGCAGCTCAATCACGCCCATACCGTGGAGGAGTCGAAGCTTCTCAACCAGTCGCGCGGCGGGAACATCATCATTGCCGGCAGTGGGATGTGCGATGCCGGACGGATCCGTCACCACCTGAAGCACAATCTCTGGCGTCCCGAAGCCACCGTGCTGTTTGTCGGGTACCAGGCCGAGGGTACTCTGGGGCGGGTGCTTCTGAACGGGGCGGAGAAAGTGCGTTTGTTCGGAGAAGAAATCGTTGTCCGGGCGGAGATTGTAAGCGTGAAGGGTTATTCGGCGCACGCCGATCAAAACATGTTGTTGGAATGGGTCAATGCCCTGCGGGAGCGGCCACAGAGGGTTTTCCTGGTACACGGGGAAAACGCCGCGGTGTTGGCGCTGCAACAGCGACTGGACGAGACTGGAGTGGAGGCTTATTCACCGGCGTGGCAGGAGACGATAGACCTGGATGCCGGCCGGCCGGCCGAAAAAAGAGTGCGGCAGGTGTTGTCCCGGCTTCAGCAACACACGGCGGACTATCTGCGCGCTAATCCCGATCCTCAGTCCCATGACAAGGTGTTAAGCAAGCTTATGGAGTTGGAGTCGTTGATTACTGGGAACGGGAGGCTGGAATAATCGTGTCGGTACCCCGGTCGGACTTCGTGGCCCAAAGGGCCGGCGATTTGATGTATTATACCGTGCCCCGGTTTGCGCGGGAGGCCGGGGTGATCGCGGCTTTCAGCAGCCGCCGGGGCGGGAAAAGCAGCGGGCCTTACGCCACGTTGAACCTGGGATTACACGTTGGTGACGAACCGGAAGCGGTTCTGACCAACCGGACCCTTTTGTGTGGCGCCCTTGGTGTGGACGCCGTGCACCTGGTGTCCTGCGCCCAGGTGCACGGGACCAGGGTGGCGGTCGTGGGTACGGCCGACCGGGGCCGGGGGGCCTTTGATCAGTCCCGGGCGTTACCGGCGACCGACGGGTTGGCGACCGGCACTCCGGGAGTGCCGCTCGTCACTTTCTACGGGGACTGTGTGCCCCTGTTTTTGTTCGATCCGGTCAACCGGGCGATTGCGCTGGCCCACGCCGGCTGGCGGGGTACCCTGGGCCGCATCGGCGCCCGGGCCGTGGCGGTATTGGGGGAGAAGTTCGGTACTACTCCGGCGGCGGTGCTGGCCGCTGTCGGACCGGCTATCGGACCTTGCTGCTACACGGTGGGCCCGGACGTGGCCGCCTTGTTTGTCGGAGAATTCAGCTCCGGCAACCGGGCCGTTCTCAATCCGGAAGGCGGCCGACTTGATCTGTGGTCGGTCAACCGGCAGGTTCTGCTGGAGGCGGGGGTCAGGGCGGAAAACATCGCCATGGCCCGCCGGTGTACGGCCTGTAACCCCAAGGAGTTCTTTTCTCATCGGACCTCTGGTGGGAAGGCCGGCCGGATGGCCGCAATAATGGCTTTGGAATGATGTAGTGATGAACAAGATTCTGGTGGTCGAAGACGACAAACACATCGTTGAGCTGGTCAGTTACGGGCTGTCAAAAGAGGGGTACGCGGTGCTGGTCGCCCGGGACGGGGATCAGGCTTTGGAACTCGTGCGTGCAGAGCAGCCTGACCTGGTCATTCTCGACATCATGCTTCCCGGCATAGACGGCCTCACTGTTTGCCGGTTGATCCGTCAGGGCGAAAGGACACGGGATATCCCGGTAATCATGCTGAGTGCCCGGGGCCAGGAACCGGACCGGGTGCTGGGTCTGGAACTGGGTGCCGACGACTACATGGTCAAACCCTTCAGCGTCCGGGAACTGGTGGCCCGGGTCAAGGCCCGGCTGCGCCGGGGGAGTTCAAGCCGTGAGGGCCGGAAGCCTGTCCGGCGCGGAGAGCTGGTCATTGATCCGGACCAGCTGACGGTGGAGGCGGGCGGCAATCGCGAACAACTCACCTTTACCGAATTCGAACTGCTCTGGTTGATGGCCGCGAATCCAGGCAAGGTTTTCTCCCGGGATTTGTTGCTGGAACAGGTCTGGGGTTACGACTTCAGCGGGGAATCACGGACGGTTGACGTTCATATCCGGCACATCCGCCAGAAATTGGAAAGAATGTCCGAGGGAATTTCCCAACATATCGAAACGGTTCGCGGTGTCGGTTACCGTTGGCGGGAGTTGAACACATGATCAGGAGGATTCAGAAAACGGTCATCTTAAGCCTGTTTCTGCTCTGGCTGGTGCTGACGGGGTTGTGGGCGGCTTCGGTCGCCGGGTATGTCCTGCACACGGCGGCGATGGCGGTGGGGCTGCTGTTCGCCGTGGTGATGGCCGTCGGCGTTCCCGAGTTTATCAGCCGTCCCCTTTCCCGGGTGGCGGAAACGGCCGAAAAGATTGCCGAGGGTGACCTGAGCAAGACCATTCCGGTTTACGAGATCGATGAGGTTGGAAAACTGGCCCAGAGCTTCAACCAGATGGCGCAGCGGCTACGGGGCACGCTCAGCCTGGTGACCGAAGAAAAAAACCGGATGCAGGCCATCCTGGACAGTATGGCCGACGGGGTTATCGCCTCGGATGGCGAAACCAGGGTCATCCTGATCAATCCGGTGATGGAGGAAGCCTTCGGCCTGAACGAGGAGGGCAGCATCGGTAAAACGGTCCTGGAGGTGGTCCGTGACTATGAATTGGACCGCCTGTTCCGGCAGGCCCTGGATTCGGGTCGTCCGGTTAAGCAAGAGCTTCGCTTCCTTACTCCGGAAGCCAGGCTCTTCCGGGTTCACCTTACCCCCCTGCGGGGTGCCCAGAGTGGGGTGGTGGCCCTTTTCCGGGACATCACCGAACGCCGTCGACTCGAGGAGATGCGCACCGAGTTCGTAGCCAACGCATCGCACGAGCTTCGCACACCCCTCACCTCGATCCGGGGTTTTCTTGAGGCCCTGCGCGACGGCGCCCTGGACGAGCCCGAGACGGCCCGACACTTCCTGACCATCATCGAGGAGGAAACCAGGCGGTTGAGCGACCTGGTGGACGACTTACTGAAACTGGCTACGGTCGAGGAACGCCGTAACCTTTTTCTCCGCCAACCCATAGAACTGCCGGAGCTGATCCAGCGGGCCGTGGAGATGTTTGAATACCGGGCAAGACAACAGGGTGTGCGTCTTGATGTGGCACTTCCGCCGGACCTGCCGCCGGTGACCGGTGATGCCAACCTGCTGTCTCAGGTGTTTATCAACCTGCTGGACAACGCCGTGAAGTTCACCGAGAAGGGAGAGATCACGGTTCAGGCCCGGAAAGCGAACGGTGGTGTGACCGTGGACGTCTCGGACACTGGGATCGGCATTGCTCCGGAACACCTCCCCCGGATCTTCGAACGGTTCTACCGGGCCGACAAGTCCCGCGCGGCGGATCTGGGGAGCACCGGCTTGGGGCTGGCCATTGTGAAACACATTGTTGAGGGTCACGGCGGCAACCTGATGGTGCACAGCAAACCAGAGAAGGGCAGTACCTTTTCGGTTTTTCTCCCGGGTCCTTAACGTTGAATTAACATTTCCTTAATATTGAGCTAACAGGCGTGTGTTACAGTAAGCGGGGAAGCTGGACAAGGGGGCGCCGATGAGGAAAATACTGATTGTTCTGATTGGGGTTGTTTTGCTCCTGACGACCGGTTGCTGGGACAAGCCGGTGACCGCCGTCGGTTCTACCGCCATGCTGCCTTTGGTCAAAATGGCGGCCGATCAGTTCATGACCGCTCATCCCGAAATCACCGTGAACGTGAGCGGGGGCGGTTCCTTTACCGGCCTTTCCCAGGTGGCCTCAGGTTATGTAGACATCGGCAATTCCGACGTTCCCGCGCCCGCGGACGACCCGGTGTACGCCGGGCTGGTTGAACACGTGGTTGCTTTTGCACCGTTTGCGATCGTTGTCCACCCGGGGGTGGATGTCGGCGACCTCAGCCACGACCAGTTGGTCGGGATTCTGACCGGTGAAATCACCAACTGGCGTGAGGTGGGCAGCGCATTTGACCGGCAGATCAACTTGATTCACCGTCCACCGTCTTCCGGGTCCCGGAAGGTCGTCCGGGAGATTCTGCTCGGCGAGAAAGATTTCACCCTCAATGCGGCCGTCATGAACTCCAATGGTGAGGTGCTGCAGACGGTGAGTGCCATCCCGGGGGCGATCGGTTATGTGGACTATGCCTACCTTCGTAAAGGTGCGGTCAAGGCGCTCAAATACGACGGATACGAGTGCAGCCCGGAAAACGTGATCGCGGGCGTTTATCCGATCGTAGCCAGGGTGCGGATGTACACCAGGGGAGAGCCGAGGGGCGACGTCAAGGCTTTTATCGATTACATCCTGAGTGCGGAATTCCAGTACGACTTCGTGGAGGAAATGGGATTTGTGCCCGTTGCCGGCATGGGGACTAACTGACAATAAAGGTGGGGCCTTGTTGTGTCGCTACCTGGTCGGTTGAGCAATAAGAAGGAATACGCGCTGGACCGTTTCTTTGGATATGTGTTTGTCGTGTCGGCCGTGCTGGTCAGCCTGGTCATCTTTTCCATCATCGTTTTCGTCGCCAAGCAAGGACTGCAGACATTCGGCGATATTGGGTTTCTCGAGTTCCATCTCGGCACGGATTGGGATCCTCCTTACCGCTTCGGCGCGCTGCCGTTCATCCTCGGTTCCCTCGGGGTTACCTTTCTGGCGGTTGTGCTGGGTGCTCCCCTTGGCCTCGCCGGCGCCATCTTCATGGCCAAGATCGCGCCACCGCGGGTGCGGGAACTAATGCGGCCGGCCACCGACCTGTTCGTGGGCATCCCCTCGGTGGTCTACGGCTGGGTCGGCCTGACCATCCTGGTGCCGTTCGTTGCCGAACGTACGGGCGGTTTCGGTTTCGGATTGCTGGTGGCGGGTGTGCTCCTGGCGGTCATGATTCTACCGACCGTGATCAGTATCTCGGAGGACGCCCTGCGGGCCGTCCCCAGGAGACTGGAAATGGCTTCTTACGCGCTGGGCGCCACCCGCTGGCAGACCATTTTCCGGGTGCTGATTCCCGCGGCGCTGCCGGGACTGGTCACGGCCGTGATCCTGGGCATGGCGCGGGCCATCGGGGAGACTATGGCGGTGGCGATGCTGATCGGCAATGTGCCCCAGATTGCCAAGTCGTTACTGGAGCCGACTTCCACCCTCACGGCCGAGATCATCCTGAACATGGGCCAGACCCCTTTCGGGTCGACCTGGAATAACGCCCTGTTCTACATGGCCCTGACGCTGCTTCTGGTTTCGATGTTCCTGATCATCCTGATCCGGTTCGTGGTGCAGAGGAGGACGTACGATGGATAGCCGCCGTGTCATAGACGGCTTGAGTACGGTTCTATTGTGGGCGGCCGGGTTCTTCATCATGGGGCTCCTGGTGTTTTTCCTGGCCTACATCCTGGGCCAGGGTCTGCCGGTGTTGAGCCTGGAGTTCATCCTGTCTCCTTCCAAGGAGTTTGAGGCCGGCGGCGGGGTCGGGCCCCAGCTCTTCAACACTTTCTACATTCTGTTTTTGTCCCTGTTGTTCTCGGTACCGGTGGGAGTGGGCGCGGGGGTGTATTTGGCCGAGTATGCCCGGCCCTCCCGCCTCACCAACCTGATCCGTTTAAGCACTGAGTGCCTGGCCACCGTGCCGTCCATCGTGATCGGCCTATTCGGTTTGATCATTTTGGTTAACATTATGGGTTTAGGGTTCACTATTCTCGGTGGCGCGGCGGCCTTGGCGCTTCTAAACCTGCCGGTGCTGGTGCGGGTGACGGAGGAATCCCTGAGGGCCGTACCCCAGACCTACCGGGAGGCCAGTCTGGCGCTGGGCGCCACCCGCTGGCAGACCGTCCGGCGGGCGGTGTTGCCGCCGGCCCTGCTGGGGCTGGTGACCGGACTGACGCTGGTTTCCGGCCGGGCGATCGGGGAAGCGGCGGTGCTGATCTACACCGCCGGTGTCAGTGTCTCGCGCCACTTTCCGGATTTGAACCCGTTTGTGGCCGGGGAAACACTTTCGGTGCACCTCTGGTACGTACGTGCCGAGGGCTTGCGGCCGGATGCGGACGAAATCGCGGCCGGGACCGCCGCCCTGTTGATCCTGGTGGTGTTGGCTTTTAATCTTCTGATTGGTGTGCCGGCGCGTATCTACCAGCGGCGCCTTCTCGGGAAGCACTAGGAGGCTGGGAGAATGGCAAACAAGATTACCGTTAGAAATCTGAACCTGTTCTACGGCGATACCCAAGCTCTGCGGGAAGTGGATCTGGACATCGAGCAGCAGCAGATTTCGGCGCTCATCGGTCCCTCCGGTTGCGGCAAGAGTACGTTCCTGCGGGTGTTGAACCGGATGAACGACCTGATTGAAGGGGTACGGGTGGACGGGCAGGTTTTGCTTGACGACGAGGACGTCCACGGCCCCGAGGTGGATGTCGTGCACCTGCGCAAGCGGGTGGGCATGGTGTTCCAGCGGCCGAACCCCTTCCCGATGTCGGTCTACGACAACGTGGCTTATGGACCTCGGATACACGGCTTGAAGAACAAGCGCCGGCTGGACGAGATCGTGGAGAACAGCCTGCGGGACGCGGCGCTCTGGGAAGAGGTGCACGACCGGTTGTTCCGCTCGGCCCTGGGGTTGTCGGGCGGTCAGCAACAGCGCCTCTGCATCGCCCGTCTGCTGGCCGTGGAACCCGAAGTGCTTTTGATGGATGAACCCAGTTCGGCGCTCGATCCGATCTCCACTCTGAAGATTGAGGAATTGCTGCAGGAGTTGAAAAAGAACTATACCATTGTCATTGTCACCCATAACATGCAACAGGCGGCCCGGGTTTCGGATGTGACCGCCTTTTTCCTGAACGGCGAAATCGTGGAATCAGGCAAGACCGATACCCTTTTCACCAGACCGAAGGACAAAAGAACGGAAGACTACATCACCGGTCGTTTTGGCTAAAAAACTTGTTCTTGCCCTTTCAGGCTCCTTGTGTTAGATTAATGCTTATTAAAGCTGCGGAGTGATTGTTTTGTCCAACCGGCGTACTTTTGATGTCGAGCTGGATGAGTTAAAGCAGGATATTTTGCGTATGGCCAGTCTGGTCGAGCAGAGTATCTACAAAGCCATGGAATCGCTTTTTACCCAGGACCCGCTGATCGCCAAGGAGGTGATCACCAGGGACGACATCATCGATCGGCTGCGCTATGAGATCGAGAATAACTGCATTCGCCTGATCGCCACCCAGCAGCCAATGGCCCGGGACTTGCGGGTGATTGTCACCGGCATCAAGATTCTACTGAACCTGGAACGCATGGGGGACCACGCCGTGGACATCGCCCGGGCCGCAATGTGCGTTTGCGGGCGGATGCCGTCAAGGCCGATGGATAGGATTCCGGAGATGGCCCGGATCGTCCAACAGATGGTCAAGGACGGCCTCGATGCTTACGTGCACGGCGATGTGGAGAAAGCCCGCGCCATGTGCGCCATGGACGACGAAGTCGATGATATTTACAACCTGCTTTTTCACGATCTTATCAGTTATATGGAAGATAATCCCGACACCATCCCCTGCGTGGTCTACCTCCTGGTTGTGGTCCGCCGCCTGGAACGCCTGGCCGACCGGGCCACAAACATCGGAGAAGACGTGGTGTACCTGGTCACCGGAGAATGGGAAGAGTTGAACTAAAAGCCCGCCAGGGCTTTCAGTTTTTTCGCAGGACTTGCCGGTAATGTGTGGAATAGAAAGTACAAACAATTACCTTCACACATCTCACATCTAAGAGAAGTAGGCAATGGATTTGAGAGGGGTACCTTTCCGAGTTCGGCGCATTGCCTTTGTCATGGTCCTGCTGGGCTTGGCCGGATGGCTGTTGTGGGTCTGGCTGTGGCCTTACGTAGTCGGCTTTCTCCTTCATGTTGAAGTCATCAAGCCGGTTGTCGCCCGTTCCACGGTGCCGCTTGAAGGTCTTCTGATTCGCGACGAGACTGTTGTCTATGCTCCGGCAAACGGGTTGTTTCGTCCACAGTTGGCGGACGGGTCGCGTGTCAGTCGGGGCGGGGTTGTGGGCCGCTTGGTGGATGTCGGCGTCACGCATGAAATCCGGTCACCACGCGGTGGCGTGGTGTTCTACCGAATGGACGGACTCGAACGGATTCTTGTGCCGGAGGCTGCCTCCGGTCTATTTGAGCCGCCGAATCTCACTCTGGTGGTCAGGTCCGGCGCGCAGAAGGTTTCGCGGGGCGAAGCCCTGTTTAGAGTGGCCGATAACCTGGGCCCGGTCTATGCGCAGTTTGTGGTTCCGGATGGACTCCTGCCCAGGGATATGCTGGTTCCGGGCACCCGCTGGCAGTTGCTCCGGGGGGACGAGCTCCACCACGGGGTGCTTTCCGAGCTTCTGCCGACTGAGGGACGGACTTTGTTGCGTCTCAAGTTTGAAAGTTACCCGGGTGATTTCCTGGACCAACGCCGTTTTGATTTCGAGGTGGTCAACCGGGAATTAAGTGGGTATCTTGTGTCACGGGGCACGATCACCCTGTACCGCGGGCGTCCCGGATTATTAACCCTGCACAAGGATGGTTTCCAGTGGGTTCCGGTCACCATTGAGGGCCAAATCGGGGGACAGGCGCTGGTGTCGGGGGACGGTGTAACCACCGGGGTACGGTACGTAACCAACCCCTGGCTTGTTCCGTATAAAGAGCGGCACAGATAGACGGCCGGTTTTGTCCGGTCCGCATCGTGGTTCCGTTCGGGGGGTGGTGATGTAAACAGTGGACGTGGCCCAAAACCTGGAGCGTGTAAGGCATAAGATTGCGGCCGCCTGCCGGCGGTCCGGACTCGGCCCGGAGGACGTGGAGTTGGTGGCCGTGACCAAGGATGTCGGTCTGGACGCAATAAAACAGGCGTTGGATGCCGGAGTCAAAGTGTTGGGAGAAAACCGGGTTCAGGAATTAGTCCGTAAATACCCGGAGTTACCCGGGGTGCGGTGGCATTTTATCGGGCACCTGCAGCGCAACAAGGTGAAGCCCCTTGTGGGCCGCGTAGAGCTCATACACAGCATGGACCGTTGGTCGCTGGCCCAAGAACTGGACCGGCAAGCCAGGAGGTTCGGGCGGGTTTTCAGAGTATTGGTCCAGGTGAACGTGACCGGCGAGGCCGGGAGGTTCGGTGTACCGCCCGGCGATTTGATTGACTTTGTCAACCGGGCGGCAGGACTTGAAGGCTTGCGGGTCGAAGGACTAATGGTTATGGCCCCTTTTGTGACCGATCCGGAAGAGGTAAGACCCCTTTTCCGGGAGATGAGGGGGCTGTTTGAGCGTCTGTCTGACGATTCCGGTGTCCGGATGCGGTATCTGTCCATGGGGATGAGCAGCGACTATACGGTTGCTGTTGAAGAGGGAGCAAATATGGTTCGTATCGGCACAGCCGTATTTGGTCCCCGAAAATGCACTCTGAGGGGGGACTGACGTTGGGAAGCAGAAAACTAGTGGACCGGGTGTTGAACTTCATGGGGTTTGAGGAAGAGGGTCCGGAACAGGTTCAGGAAGACCGGTCACAAGGGGAAAAACCTGCTGATCCCAGGAAAAAGGCGACTGTGGTAAATCTCCACGCACAGCGCCAGGTGCGGGTGGTAGTCGTCGAACCGAAGTCCTATGACGAAGCTCAGGATATCGTCGAACACCTGAAAAACCGGCGTCCCGTCATTGTCAATCTTGAGCACGTAGACACCGATGTGGCCCGGAGGATCGTGGATTTTGTAAGCGGCGCCACGCTGGCGGTAAACGGAAGCCAGCAGAAGGTGGGCGGGGGAATCTTTCTTTTTGTGCCGAACAACATGGATATCGAGGGTGAACCGGCGAAGGAACCGGACCGCGGAATTTTCCCCTGGATTAAGTCTTAGAGGTGGATGATTTGTCTCAGGAAATTCACAATATCGGAATCGCGGGCGGCGGCGCCATGGGGGAAGCCTTGACCCGCGGCGTGCTTGCCGCCGGACTGGTGTCCAGCGCCCAGTTGATGGTCTGTGAGGTTTCGGACGAGCGCCGGGCTTACCTGGAGACCGAACTCGGCATCCAGACCGTGAGAGAAAACGTGGCCCTGGTCGGTTTTGCCGACACACTTATTCTAGCCGTCAAACCGCATGTCGTTGGTGCCGTCCTGGCCGAGATCAGGCCCCACGTAAGCCCTTCCCACACGATTGTCAGCATCGCGGCCGGAGTTGATCTGGCGTTTATTGAAAACGGTCTCGGGGAGGGCATCCCGGTAGTTCGGGTCATGCCCAACACCCCGGCCCTGGTCGGCGCCGCGGCCAGTGCCTACTGCCTGGGCCGGTTTGCCGGGCCCCGGGACGGGTCCCGGGCGCGCGCGATTCTGGAGGCGGTAGGCCGTACGGTCCGGGTTGAGGAAGACCTCTTGGATGCCGTCACCGGACTGAGCGGAAGCGGCCCGGCTTACATGTACCTGATTGTCGAAGCGCTGGCCGATGGTGCTGTGCGGATGGGCTTACCGCGTGACGTGAGTGTCCTGCTCGCCGCCCAGACCATGTACGGGGCGGCCAAAATGATCTTGGAAACCGGTGAACACCCGGGTCGGTTGAAGGACATGGTGACTACCCCGGGCGGGACCACCGCCGCCGGGTTGTTTGCCCTGGAGGAGGCGGCCGTGCGCGCGGGACTGCAGCAGGCCGTGGAACGAGCGACAGAAAGAGCCCGGGAAATGAAAAAGCGGGGTGGATCATGAGTCTGGTTGTTGATGTAGTCGCGGTTGCGTTTACTGTTTACAGCTGGTTGATCATCGGCCGAATCATACTGTCCTGGGTCAGGCACAACCCGTATAACCCGGCGGTGCGTTTCATTTATGATCTGACGGATCCTTATCTGAACATCTTTCGCCGTGTGATCCCGCCGATCGGGATGATCGACATTTCGCCCATCGCCGCCCTGCTGGTTTTGCAACTTCTGCGGGGGGTCATAATGCAGTTGTTGAGATCGGTAGGATTTTAGGGTCGGGGGGGATTCTCTTTGCTGACACCGCTGGACATTAAGAAAAAGGAATTCAGACGGTGCTTCCGGGGGTATGATGAGCAAGAAGTGGACACCTTTCTCGACCAGGTGATCGCCACCGTCGAGGAGTTGGTAGGGCAAAACCAGAGACTGCAAGACCAGTTGGAGCGATCGGAACACAACATTTCCCGTTACCAGGAAATCGAGGACGCCTTAAAGCAAACCATGGTGTTTGCGCAAAAAAACGCGCAGGAACTGAAATCCAACGTGGAGAAGGAAGCGGAGGTCATCCTGCAGGAGGCCCACGCCCAAGCGGGCCAAATCGCGCGCGAGGCGGCCCGCAATGCCGAACAAATAATCGTCGAGGCCGAGCGCCGGTCGGAGGAACTCCTCCGGGGGGCGCACCGTCAGGCGGAAAGCAGCCTGGAAGAGGCGCACCGGCGTGTCGACCAGCTGCTACGGGAATACCAACAGATTGAAAAACAAGTCAAGATTTTCCGGGCCAAGTTTCGCTCTTTCCTGCACGCCCAGTTGGACCTGCTCGACGACGTGGGCGGTGGGATAGGTAAAGAGGTGGACCTCGGCACTCTGGAGCCAACCATGGCTGAGGACGTGGATAAGGCCGGGGACGAGGAAGCGCCGGACGAAGGGGAGGACGAAGCGAGACTCGCCTGAAACAAAAGTCGGAAGTTGAAGTCCGCCACGGTTTCGGCGCAGACAGGAGGGGTGCTGTGGGATGGTGATCCGGGAGGACCCGCGGGGCTGTGTCCTGGCGGTCTGGTTACAGCCTCGTGCTTCCAAGAATGAAATAACGGGTGTGCACGGGGAGTCGTTGCGGATCAGGATCACGGCGCCCCCGGTGGAGGGCAGGGCCAACAAGGCCCTTAGTTCCTTTCTGGGCGAAATATTCGGGGTCGGTCCTGCAGCGGTCGAGATTCTGTCCGGGCATACGGGCCGCCGGAAGAAGGTACTGATCAGGGGGGTCGGAGTGGGGGAAGCCCGGCGTTTGATGAAGTTGACGGAACAATGAAGTTTACAATATAATAGGGCGATAGGAATGCTAGAAAAGGCCTATGAGCGGGAAGAGTAGCCAAGACAGCGGTTTTTGCAGCGAGCCCGGGGACGGTGGGAGCCGGGTGCCGGATCTTGGTGAAGATCACCCGTGAGGCGCGGGCTGAACGGACGGTTGAAACCCTCTGCCAGTAAGCCTTGCCGGTCGCTGTCGTTATCCAGCAAATGAGGCCGTGCGGCCCCAAAGCCGCCACGGCGCAATTTGGGTGGTACCGCGGGACGATCTCTCGCCCCTTGGGGTGGAGGGTTTTTTTGTTTCTATTTCACGCCAGTGTCAGGAAGGAGAACCAGGGATGGACTATAGCAAGACCCTCAACCTGCCGGCTACTGATTTTCCGATGCGCGCCAACTTGCCGCAACGGGAACCGGAGATCGCCGGGTTTTGGGACGAAATCGACGTGTATCAGCTGGTCCAGGCCAAGAACGCCGGACGCCCCAAGTTTGTCTTGCACGACGGCCCGCCTTACGCCAACGGCCACATTCACCTCGGGCACGTCTTGAACAAGGTGCTGAAGGACATGGTGGTGAAGTTCAAGGCGATGGACGGTTACGATGCGCCATATGTTCCGGGATGGGACACGCACGGCCTGCCTATTGAACAGCAGGCCATCAAGCAGCTCCGCCTCCGCCGGGATGAACTCGGCCCGGTGGAGTTTCGCCGGATATGCCGGGACTACGCGTTGCGGTTCGTGGATATCCAGCGCGAGGAATTCAGGCGTCTGGGGGTGCGGGGAGACTGGCGCAACCCCTACCTGACCCTCCAGCCGCATTTTGAGACCCGCCAAATCGAGGTTTTCGGGGAGATGGCGAAGCGGGGCTACATTTACAAGGGTCTCAAGTCAGTGTACTGGTGTTCGACGTGTGAAACCGCGCTCGCCGAGGCCGAGGTGGAATACGCCGAGAAGGAGTCCCCGTCCATCTACGTCGCCTTTCCGGTGGTCGAGGATCGCGGTCTGTTGCCGGCGCCGGGGACGGCCGTGGTAATCTGGACGACGACGCCGTGGACCATTCCGTCCAACGTGGGCATCTGTCTCCATCCCGAGTTTGACTATGTCATCCTGCGCAGTGGTGACCGGCGGTATCTGGTGGCCCGGGAGTTGGCCGACAGCTTCCGGAAGGTGTTGGCGGACCCGGGGGCCGAGGTGGAGCGGGAATACCGCGGGGAGGAACTCGAGGGGGTTATTTGCCGGCATCCGTTTTTGGACCGGGATTCGGTAGTTGTGTTGGACGACTACGTCACCCTGGAACAGGGTACCGGTTGCGTACATATCGCGCCCGGCCACGGCACTGAGGACTTCGCCCTGGGTCAGAAGTATAACCTGCCGGTGATTTCTCCGATCAACAGCAAAGGCTGCTTCACCGCCGAGGCCGGGAGCTTGGAGGGACTGTTCTATCTGGATGCGAACGCGGCCGTGATTCAGGAGTTGGAAACCCGGGGGGCCCTGGTCGGCCATTCCGGTGTCCGGCACCAGTACCCGCATTGCTGGCGGTGCAAGCACCCGGTGTTTTTCCGGGCCACCGAGCAGTGGTTCGCCTCGATTGACAGTTTTCGCTCGCGGTTGCTGGACGCCATTGACCGGGTAAAGTGGATTCCGGAATGGGGCCGGGAACGGATCCACGGGATGGTCTCCGAACGGGGTGACTGGTGTATTTCCCGGCAGCGCCTCTGGGGCGTGCCGATCCCTATCTTTTATTGTGCGGATTGCCAGCGGGCCGTTATTACCGAGGAGACCATCGAACACCTGAAAGGGCTTTTTCGGGCCGAGGGCTCTGACGTCTGGTACGCCCGGGAGGTCGAGGAACTGCATCCCCCGGGTTTGAGGTGCCCCCATTGCGGCGGGAACGGGAAGTTCACCAAGGAACTGGACACCATGGACGTCTGGTTTGACTCGGGTTCCAGCCACTGGGGGGTGCTCACCCAGCCCGATTTCTGGCCCGAACTGCGTTGGCCCGCGGACCTGTACCTGGAGGGCAGCGACCAGCACCGCGGCTGGTTCAACTCCTCGCTTACCACCTCGGTGGCGGTGACCGGGGAACCGCCCTACCGGGCGGTGCTCACCCACGGTTTCGTGGTCGACGAGCACGGACGGAAAATGTCCAAGTCGCTGGGCAACGTGGTGGACCCGGCGGTCGTTCTCAAGGATTTGGGCGCGGACATTCTGCGGTTGTGGGTGTGTTCGGCCGACTACCGGGGCGACCTGGCGGTATCGCCGGTTATTCTGAAACAGTTGTCCGAAGCCTACCGGAAGATTCGGAACACCTTTCGTTTTTTGCTCGGCAACCTGAACGACTTTGACCCGGAACGGGACACGGTCGCCGACACGGAACTGGAGGAACTGGACCGTTATGCCCTCTTGAAACTTCACCGGGTCACCGACCGGGTGCTCAGGGCCTACCGGGAGTACGAATACCACCAGGTTTACCACAGCCTTTACAACTACTGCGTCACCGACCTCAGCGCTTTCTACCTGAACGTGGTGAAGGACCGGCTGTACTGTGAACCGGCCGGCGCCTTGACCCGCCGGGCGGTGCAAACCGTGATGTACGCGATCCTGGACGACCTGGTCCGGCTGCTGGTACCCGTATTGGCCTTCACGACGGAGGAAATCTGGCGCTATTTTCCGGGTAACGGGAAGAAACCGCCAAGCGTGCAGCTTCTGGAGATGCCCGAGCCGAACCCGGAGTACTTCGACGACCAGTTGGAACAACGGTGGGAACGGCTGTTGGCCGTCCGTCAGGACGTGCTCCGGGTATTGGAAGGCACCCGCAAGGAGAAGTTGATCCGCGACTCCCTGGAAGCCGAGGTGATCCTGTATGCCGAGAACGAGGCCCTGCTGGAATTCCTTCGGGAAAACGCGCGGCAACTGCGGCTGATCTTCGTGACCTCGTCCATACGAGTCGTCCCGGCGGGCCAAGGGGTACCGGAGGACGCCCTGGACGGAGCGCTGCCGGGCCTGAAGGTCTCGGCCACGCGGGCTCCCGGGCGGAAGTGCGTACGGTGCTGGACCTATGCCGAAACCGGGGTGGATCCGGAGCATCCGGAGGTTTGTCCCCGCTGCACCGAGGTCTTAAAACAAAATCCAGAATGAAAAGGGGGACTGTCCCCCTTTTTGGCAGTCCGGAACGTAGAGTGCTAAAAACGGGGTTGTCCCTTTTTAGCCTCTTATTTTTTTAGTTGCGGTACAGGAAGTTGTAGATGCGATAGTTCAGGAGGACCTTTCTCACGAACTGGCGGGTTTCCGGAAAAGGAATCTGCTCGAGGTTCTTGGCCTCTCCGGTCCAACGTTCTTCACGGAGCCAGGCCTGGACGTTGCCGCGCCCCCCGTTATAGGCGGCCAGCGCCAGAATCGGGTCGTCATTGAATTCGTCGAACAGCTGTGCCAGGTACCAGCTCCCCAACATGAGGTTTGACTCGGGATCGGTCAGAACCGCGGGGTCAAACTCTTCCTCGCCGAGTTGGTCCGCGATCCACCGTCCGGTATTGGGCATAATCTGCATGAGCCCGAGCGCACCCTTGGGGGATTCGGCAGCGCTCCGAAAATTGCTCTCTGTTTTGATCAGAGCGGCCAGCAGGTACGGATCAAGGCTGTGCTGGTGAGCATAATGAAAGATCATTTCCTGGTAATGAAAGGGGTAGTAGTGGCGCCCGATGCGCTCGGCATTCAAGGCGGCCGCAACGAGGAGCAGCACCAAAACTAACAACAACAACCTGCGCAAAACGCTTTCACTCCACCTCTTCGGTCCAATACTTTATAACCTGCTCCCTGGTCCTTGTCAAGGAGCCATTGTTGTCGATGATCCGGTGGGCGTGCACTATTTTCTGCTCCTGCGGCATTTGGGCTTCCAGGATGCGCTCGGCCAATTCCGGGCTGAGGCCGCGTTCCCGGAGCCGGCCGAGTTTTACGGGCCGGTCGGCCGTGACCAGCCAGACTTGGTCGACCAGGGAATGCATGCCGGTTTCCAGGAGCAGGGGCACTTCCAGCACCAATACACCGCGTTCCCGGCTTCTGGCCGTCCGGATCTTGGCCTCCAGAATCTTCAGCACCGGGGGATGAGTGATCCGGTTGAGCACCGTAAGTTCCCCGGGGTTCGCAAACACCCGTGCCGCCAGGCGGGGCCTGTCCAACGTACCGTCAGCGTTCAGGATGGTTTTTCCAAAGGCACGAACGATTTGTTCAAGCACCGGGGACCCCGGAGCGGTCAGCTCGCGCACGACTTGGTCTGCATCGACCACGGTGGCGCCCAAACCAGCAAGTATCCGGGCCACCGTGCTCTTTCCGCTGCCGGCGTCGCCGGTCAAGCCGATGACTTTCATCATTCCACGTCTCCTAAGCGAGGGTTCGGAACAAGCCCAGCATGATCAGCAGGCAACCGGGGAGCAGGTTCACCTTGGCGCTGAGCAACCGGGCCGAGCGCTGACCCATCATCAGGCCGAGATTCAGCAGGATGAACAGCCCGATCACCACAAACAACGGTATGAATATGGTGAACAGCCCGGACAACGCAATCGCGAAACCAGCGGCGAAGGCGTCGAGCGCGAGCGCGATCCCGAGTACCATGGCCTCTCGGGCCGAGATGCAGCCGGACCTATCCATATCGGCGTCCAGAGGCTCCAGCAACACCTGAACCACCACGCCCAACTGTGGGATGCGCAGGCTCAGGATTCTCTGAGTCGAACGGCGCAGGGCCTGGAGCAGAATCCAGACACCCAGCAGTATCAGCAGCCAGCCGCCCAGATGTTGTGCCAGATCCGGCGGTATGCCCTGCGCGGCCAAGTGTCCGAGAGCCAAGGAAACGCTGATTGCCGCCCCCGAAGTGAGACTGATGATCAGCATGGAAGTCACCGGGACCTTAATCCGACGCAGTCCGTAGGCGAGTCCGGCACCGAAGCCGTCCAGGCTTAGAGCGAATCCAAACACACATAAGGCCAGTAACTCCAAGTTTTCCCCTCCCCGGCACACACTCTTTCTTAGAGTATGGGAGGGGCACTTCTTTGGTGCTTGGGTCTAAGGGAAGTGGGAGGTGAGAGGTTAGATGTGGCCTCCAACTTCTCACTTCTCACTTCTCACTTCGCTTCTGGCAGGACGGGCAGAAATGGGTGCTGCGCCCGCCACACCGGATACGTTCCACCGGGACCCCGCAGACGGGGCAGGGTTCACCCCGTTTGCCGTAGACCCGCAGGATTTCCTGGAACCGGCCGCGCTGCCCGGATCCGTCAACGTAGTGCTGGACACTGGTGCCCCGGAGGGCGACGCCTTCGGAGAGCACCTCGCGGATCGCCCGGCACAAGTTCCGGGCTTCACGGGTCGATAGGCCGGCGGCCCGCCGTTCCGGATGGACTCCGGACCGGTGCAGGGCTTCGTCGGTATAAATGTTTCCCAGTCCGGCCAGGAACGCCTGATCCAGGAGCAGGGGCTTGACCATGCGCTGCGAACGCTTGAGTCTGCGGACGAATTCCTGCTCGGTGAAACCGGCGTCGAGCGGTTCCATTCCGAGATCCCGGAGGCCGGGGACGTCGTCCAGTTCCCGCTTGTGCGCGAGGCGCACCCGGCCGAACTGCCGCAGGTCGGTAAACCGTAGTACACCCTGGTCCAGATAGAACAGCAGGTGGGTGTGTTTCGGAAACGGTTCGGGCCTGGTGTAGTATACCAGTTGTCCGGTCATGCGCAGGTGAATGACCAGTACCCGGTCCCCCGACAGCGAAACCAGAATGTATTTCCCGCGCCGCGCGAGGCCCGTGATTTCCCGGCCTGCCAGCAGGGAAGCGAACTTTTCCGGAGCCGGGGAAGCCACCACTTTCGGCAGAATGACCACCACCTCCCGGATCACCCGGCCGACCAGACGGTCCCGCAGGTCGCGAACAATGGTCTCTACTTCTGGTAGTTCAGGCATCTGGTCACCTCTTCAAACCGGCGCACCTCGTACCAGTTGTGCCCGAGCTTCAGATCAACGGTAAGCGGGACGTTCAGCAGCATTACCTTCTCCATTTCGGTCTTCACCAGCGGGGCCACCTCGCATACCTCTTCCGAAGGTACGTCGAAGATCAGCTCGTCATGAAA
>JACUUW010000133.1 GCA_014859075.1 Desulforudis sp. | reverse complement strand
TCCTCCGGAGCGGGAGCGAGGATCCCCCGCTGCAGTCGCAAAAAGAGGGCGGTCCCCGGCGGAATTTCCAGGCTGTAAGCGGAGACGTGTTCGGGCTCGAGGGCCAGCGCCGCCGCCAGGGTCTCCCGCCAATCATCCGGAGTCTGACCCGGTATCCCACTGATCAGATCCAGGCTCAGATCGGCAAACCCGGCACGGCGCGCCACGCTCACGGCCTTCCGTACGTCGTCCAGGCGGTGTCCTCGCCCCAGGACGGTCAACAGTTCGTCCTGGGCGGCCTGCATCCCGATACTGATCCGGTTGACCCCGGCCCGCCGGAGCCGCTCCAGGGCGGTCGGATGCACCGTTTCGGGGTTGGCCTCCACCGTGGCTTCCAGCCCCGCCGGCCAGACGAAACAGTGCCGGACCGCAGCCAGTATTTCCACCAGGCCGTCCACCGGCAGCACGGTCGGCGTACCCCCGCCGACGTAGAGCGAGGTCATGGTGAGTTTTCGTTCGGCCGCCGCGCCGCGCCGCGCAATGTCAGCCTTTACGGCCCGCACGTAAGCCGCCGGGTCGGCGGACGCCGCCGGGTACGACACAAAGTCGCAGTAGGCGCACTTGCGCCGGCAAAACGGCACGTGGATGTAGACTCCGACCGGTAACACTTCATTTTCCCCCGATCCGGAGGACAGACATGAACGCTTCCTGGGGTATCTGAACGTTACCCACCTGTTTCATCCGCTTCTTGCCCTCTTTTTGCCGCTCCAGGAGCTTGCGCTTCCGGGTGACGTCACCGCCGTAACATTTGTCCAACACGCTCTTGCGCAGGGCGCGGATACTCTCGCGGGCGATGACCCGCTGCCCGACGGCGGCCTGGATCACAATTTCGAAAGCCTGGCGGGGGATCAAGTCCCGCAGCTGTTCGACGATGGTTTTGGAACGTTCGTAGGCCTGATCGCGGTGCACGATGATCGACAGCGCGTCCAGTCGCTCCCCGGCCACCAGGATATCCACCCTGACCAGCCCGGCCTTCCGGTAACCAAGGTAGTCATAATCCAGGGAAGCGTAGCCGCGGGTCGAAGACTTCAACCGGTCGAAGAAATCGTAGATGACTTCGGACAGGGGCATCTCGTAAGTCATGAGCACCCGCCGGGGTCCAATGTACTCCATGTTCCGGAAGGTGCCGCGCCGCCCCTGGCAAAGCTCCATCACCGGCCCGATGTAATCCTGGGGCAGCATCACCGACGCCAGCACGAACGGCTCCTCCAATGTTTCAATCTCTCCTGCCGGGGGTAGCTGGGACGGGTTCTGGATCTCAAGGACGGCGCCGTTTGCCCGGGTGACCCGGTACACCACGCTCGGCGCGGTGGTGATGAGTTCCAGCCCGTATTCGCGCTCCAGCCGCTCCTGGATGATTTCCATGTGCAAAAGCCCCAGGAAGCCGCACCGGAAGCCGAAACCCAGCGCCAGCGAGGTCTCGGGCTCGTAGACCAGGGACGCGTCGTTCAGGGAAAGCCGGTCCAGCGCGTCCCGCAATCTGCCGAACTCGGCCCCGTCCACCGGGTAGAGGCCGCAATACACCATGGGCTTGGCTTTCCGGTATCCGGGCAGCGGCGCCGGCGCCGGCCGGCGGGCGTACGTGACCGTGTCGCCCACGCGGCAGTCCTTCACGTTCTTGATGCCGGCCGCGATGAAACCGACTTCCCCGGCCCGCAGCTCGTCGACCGCCACCGGCGCTGGGGTGAATATCCCCAGCTCGCTGATTTCAAACTCTCGTCCGGTGGCCATCATGCGGATGGGCATACCCGGTTCCAGCCGCCCCTCCATCACCCGCACGTAGGCGACGACCCCCTTGTAGGAGTCGTAATGAGAGTCGAAGATCAGGGCGCGGAGAGGCGCCTCCGGGGTTCCGCCGGGCGGGGGCACGTCCCGCACGATCCGCTCCAGGATATCGGTGATCCCCTCGCCCAGCTTCGCCGAGGCCGGGATGGCCGTGGCGCCGTCAATGCCGATGACGTCCTCCAGCTCCCGCCGCACACGGTCCGGGTCGGCGCTCGGAAGATCGGTCTTGTTGATCACGGGGATGATCACCATGTCATGGTCCAGGGCCAGATAGACGTTGGCCAGGGTCTGGGCCTCGATACCCTGACTGGCGTCGATGACCAGGACCGCCCCCTCACAAGCCGCCAGGCTGCGGGAGACCTCGTACGAGAAGTCCACGTGACCCGGCGTATCGATCAGATTCAGTTGATAATCCCGGTTGTCCGCGGCCCGGTAGTTCAGGCGGACCGCCTGGAGTTTGATGGTGATCCCCCGCTCCCGCTCGAGGTCCATCTGGTCCAGCACCTGCTCCTGTATCTTCCGCCCGGAAAGGGCACCCGTGTGTTCCAGCAGGCGGTCGGCCAGGGTCGACTTGCCGTGGTCAATATGGGCTATTATGCAAAAATTGCGAATGCATTCCTGCTGCACTTGCCTTCTAAACACCCCCGCTTCACTGGTCTCCCACAGTAAGCGTAATTACGCCGACTGTACACCCGGTCTGCTGCCGGGCAAAACGGTGACCAACCACTGACGACTATTATAGCAGGTGAAACGGGGAAAAAGAAGCTTCAGCGCCGTGTCCCGAAGTCCGGTGCGGGCGGCGGTTCGGTCGGCGGCGACCACCGGGGTGCATCCCGCGGTACGGCCAACGTCAAGTTCACTCCCAGCACATCGCAAAGGAGGTGTTCATTGTCCAGGCGCTCGAACTCGATCGCCCGGATCGGCCGCGGTGGATCCAGATACCGGTTCAGGTGATGCAGGCAGGTGTCGGTGCCCCAGACCAGGGCTGTTGCGAATAAACCAAGCATCAAGAATACCGGCAGCCGCGAACCACCCATCACACTCACCTCCGATAGCGAAAGAGGTGCGCGATGCACCCCTCTTTTGCCGTCTCTTAAACATATTATGCCCAAAGGTAAGTCGAAACAGACCCCCCTTCCTCAGTAACCAAAAAGACGGCGGGCCCTGGCGGATAGGCAGCCGGCCTCAGTCATCAGGCGGACGGTTCTACGGTTTGACGCTTCTGCCCGAACCCCTGCAGGATCCGGTCGATGATAATGGCCAGGATTACGATGCTTAAGCCCGCTTCAAAGCCCTGACCGATGTTGACCCGCTGGAGGCCGATCAAGACCGGTTCACCCAACCCCTGCGCGCCGATCATGGACGCCAGCACCACCATCGCCAGCGCCATCATCGTGGTCTGGTTCACGCCCGACATTATGCTGGGCATGGCCAGCGGCATCTGGATCTTAAACAGGATCTGCAGGCGCGTGGATCCAAAAGCCCGACCCGCTTCGACCACGTCTTCCGGCACCTGGCGCACGCCCAGGTTGGTGAGGCGGATGATGGGCGGAATGGCGTAAATCGTAGTGGCGAAAAGCGCCGGTACCTTTCCAAGACTGAAAAACATCATGGCCGGAATCAGGTATACGAAACTGGGCATCGTCTGCATGGCGTCCAGTAACGGTCTGAGGCAGGACTCCACGTTATTGTTCCAGGCCATCCAGATTCCCAACGGGATACCCAAGGCCAGGCTGATGAACACCGCCCCGGTTACAATGGCCACGGTCTGCATCGCCCGGTCCCAAAGTCCGAAGCAGCCGATGATCAGCATGAGCGCCCCCATGATCAGGCCGAACCGGAGCCTTCCGGTCGCACGCCAACCGAGATAGATGACCACGGCGATGATTAACCACCACGGAAGCCAGATCAGAAAACCCTCGATCTGCATCAACAGCCACAGCACACAATCCTTGACGATGTCAAAAAAGCCCCCGAAGGTAAGCAGCAGCCAATTTACGGCGTTGTTGACGGGCGTCTCAATATTGAACCGTAAGAACTCGGGAAAATCTTTCATAAACCAACCCCCGCAGCCGGGCAGTTCCCGGCCGCAGGTGGACACACCTCATTTCAGTCTACTGGATGGATTGAAACCCAACAGGATGGATAAGGCGCTGACCCGCTCAAAACAAGCGGAGTCAGCGACTTACCACGGGAGCCGTCCTAGAGCGCGGCCCGCACCTTTTCGGCCACGTCCGCCGGCACCCACTGCGTCCAGACCTCCTGCTTCTCACGCAGGAACCACAGAGCGGCCTCCTCATAATCGGCGTCTTCGCTCTCCATGTAGGCCAGCACCTCGCTGATCAGGTCCGAGTTGGTCCGGTAGTTGGTCAGAAACTCCACAACCTCCGGCGCGCGGTCGGGGAGGCCCTTGTTTACCAGAATGTTCACGTTGACCGCGGGGAAACCACAGGCGAAGTTTTGCCACAACTCCTCGCTGTACGGCGGCTCCTCGATCTGCGTCAGGTCCAACTTACCGAAGATCCAGGTCGGACCCCAGTAGTAACCGAACCACGGTTCCCCCTTTTCGTACGCCGCGACCAGGGAAGTGGCCAACGCCGTGTTGGAACCGGGCCGGAAGAGGTTGTAGTATTCGTCCAAACCATAGGTTTCAAGCTGTTGCGTCAGGATCTTGTCCGCTTCCCACCCGGGAACAGCGCCGTAGAAGCGGCCCTTGGTGGGGTCTTCCGGATCCTTGAATACCTCCCAGTATTGCGGCAGATCTTCTATGGTCCGCAGGTTCGGCGCCAGGGGCTCGATACCCCGGTCGGGGTCGCCCTCGACCACATACGTCGGGACGAACATCCCCTGGAAGTTGTCGTCGAAGTTCGTGCCCAGGTCGATGACGTCACCGGCGGCGATGCCCTCATCATAGGCCTCCTGCTGGTTTTCGACCCAAATCTCCATGGACACGTCGATATCGCCCCGCCGCAGACCCATAAACAGAGGGATTGTTTCGCCGAATATGGTGTCGGTTTCGTAGCCGTACCCGTTTTCGATGATGAATTGGGCCATGCGGTTATTCACCATGGCGCTGTCCCAGTTCAGGTCGGCAAACACGATTTTTCCTTTGTCCGGTTCCTCGGCCGCCTCATCGGTAGCGGCACACCCGAATCCCGCCAGCAACGCCACAGCCAACACCAGTGTAACAAGCAACATCAAACGCCGTTTACCAAACAAGAATCCCACCTCCAGATGTGATAATGCTGAAGTAATTCGTCAGTCGGCATACTAACAGTCCGATTCCGCTGAGAACCAGGAGTCTTAAATGTAAGTGTGAAAGAAGAATACCACCTCCCAGGCCCGCTGAATAAAAACCCACGAGAAGGTGGTAATGGGAGTATGAGCGTACACCTTCCCTCAACGCTTACGGGGTTAGCTGACGGGCTCGGACCGAAGGATGGCCCTACGCAGTTGCGATTAGCCCCAAAAAGTGGGTCCCCCGTTCCCGCCCGCGGTTTGGGGGAGGGATTCAGCGAGCACATGTTTATTCAAATAACTATTCAACATGATTATACAGCATTATTACGGGAGTGACAAAACCCTTAATCGGTTCCGAGGAAGTCCGGCATCCGTTACGTTTTTTCCCCGATCAGCACGGCGGCCACGATGTCGGCCAGCAGTTCGGCCGTACGCAACGCC
>JACUUW010000132.1 GCA_014859075.1 Desulforudis sp. | reverse complement strand
GTCCCAGGAGGGATTCGAACCCCCGGCCCACGGCTTAGAAGGCCGTTGCTCTATCCACTGAGCTACTGGGACATCTGTGCGAGTATATTATTATTATACAACGTTAAGCTGGGGCATTCAAGATTGGTCCTGCGAAAGCGTACTGACGGTGAAACCGATTTAATATATGTATAATAATTCTCGTAAAATTCTGAGTTATCGAAAGGTATTTGCGTTTGAATGAAGAAATTATCTTTGTATTATCGACATATTATCGAATAGCGGCAACTGCTTCTGGTACACAACGCCAAGTGAGAGGAGGGTGTGTGATGTCGGTAGTAAATTACAAAGAAATGATCGACAACAACGTAGCTGAGATGATCCAGCGATACTCGCCCAAGACCGAGCCCACCTCCGTCGAAACGGTTGCACCACCAAAGACTTCGCCTGCTGAGCCACTGGTCGCAAGGCAGACGAATGAGTCGTTCTTCTCCAGGCTGTGGAAATCAATTCTTGGTAAGTAGTGTCACGGAACGGGAGATATCGGCGGTTCCAGGTACCGTCATTGTCCCTGCCAGAGTCGGGCATGCAATCATGGGTAACTGGAAAACCGCCCGAAACTCGGGCGGTTTTGCTTCCCGGTAGTCTGGAGCGGGTGATGGGAATCGAACCCACGTACCCGGCTTGGAAGGCCGGTGCTCTGCCACTGAGCTACACCCGCGCATACGTTATTTATTATACTCTAAACGCCGGCCTCAGTCAAAGTCGTGTCTTTCCCCAAGCAATTCAACCACCAATTCGCGGGCGGCGAGCAGGGCCCGTCCACGGTGGCTGATATGGTTCTTCGTGTCCAAATCCAGCTCGGCAAAGGTTCGGTCGTACTCCGGTACATAGAACAGGGGATCGTAGCCGAAACCCCCTGTTCCCCGCGGTTCGTAACCGATAACGCCCGCACAGACCCCTTCCGCAGTGCGCTCGGTGCCGTCCGGAGCAACCAGGGCGATCACACAGCGAAACCGGGCTCCACGTTTCTCCCACGGCACCCCTTCCAGGAGGCGTAGTAGTTTCTGGTTGTTGAGGGTATCGTCCCGGGATTCGCCCGCAAACCGTGCCGAGTAGACCCCGGGCGCTCCAGCCAAGACGTCCACCTCCAGCCCGGAATCGTCAGCCATAACTAACTGGCCGGTTTGCGCCGCTGCCACCCTGGCCTTGGCCAAAGCGTTTTCTTCGAACGTGTCCCCGAGTTCCGGTATTTCCGGAATCTCGGGATAGACTTCCAGCGAAACCACTTCGATCCCCAGCGGTGCAAGCAGGGACGCCAGTTCCTTCAACTTGCCCTCGTTTCTTGTTGCCACCACCAGGCGCGGCATCTCCTCATCCCCCTACTTGCCAATCCGTTCGGCCAAGGTGCCCAGGACCGCCCGCTGATACTTGACCAGGTCCCGGATGCCCGCCACGGCCAGGTCCAACAACCGGTCCACTTCGGCACGGTCGAAGGTCGCTTCTTCCCCCGTGCCCTGCACCTCCACGAACCGCTCGTTTCCGGTCATCACCACGTTGAAATCCACGTCGGCCCCCGAGTCCTCGATGAAGCACAGGTCAAGCACCGCCTCCCCTTCAAAGAGGCCCACGCTGATAGCCGCCACGAAGTCGTGCACCGGCAAACGCGGCAGCGCTCCCTCGGTCACCAAGGTTTGCATGGCGTCCACCAGGGCTACGAACGCACCGGTGATGGAAGCGGTCCGGGTCCCCCCGTCGGCCTGGATCACGTCGCAGTCCAACGTGACCGTGCGCTCTCCCAGGGCCCCCAGGTCGACCACTGCACGTAGCGACCGTCCGATTAACCGCTGGATTTCAAGCGTTCGGCCCCCGGGACGCCCTTTCATCGCTTCCCGCACGACGCGTACGCCCGTGGCCCGGGGGAGCATCCCGTACTCGGCCGTCACCCATCCCTTACCGGCACCCTTCAAAAAAGGAGGCACCCGGTCATCAATGGTCGCCGTGCAGATGACCCGGGTATCGCCCATTTCGATCAACACCGACCCCTCCGCATGCTTATTATAGTGCCGGGTAATTCGCACCGGCCGCATTTCCGCCGGCTGCCGCCCGTCCGCTCGCACCATTTTTACATCTCTCCAGTTCTTTGTTATTGTCAGCCGGTCAGACTGTAGGTCCCGCCCTCCCGGACCGCCATCACCGGGCATTCACAGGCTTGGGCCGCTTCCGCCTGCAGCGCCAGGGGGTCGTATTCCGGCCAAAAATGCGTAAGCAACAGGTGGGACGCCCCGCTCTCCCGGGCTAACTCTCCGGCCTGATGAGCGGTAAGGTGCACCTCTCCGATCTGCCCAAGGTCCCGCGCAAGACCGCTGGCCTCGCACAGCAACAGCCGGGCACCCGTCCAAAGACGGGCGAGTTCCGGGAACCAGGCCGTATCTCCCGAATACACAAGCCGCCCGTTGCGGCCCGAGACTGCCACTCCATACCCGGGCACGGAATGGCGCGTAGGCCGGAATTCCAGTTTGAGTCCCCCAACCACGGCAACCCGCGCTCCGTCTTCATCAGGCAGGTTTTCGATCGGCCGGGTCAGGAAGGCTTCACTGTCACCGGCCAGACTTTCGAAATCGCCTCGGGGTTCCCCGGGAGCGAAAAGCAGCAAGGGCCCGGCGCAACTGCCGTCCCGGCGGGCACCCTTGACCGCGTGGCGAAGACAGAAAAGGTCGGCGCAGTGGTCAAGGTGGAAGTGGGAAATAATCACGGCCGACAGTCTTCTGAAATCCAGTATCTCCAATAAACGGCTGAAGCTACCGTTACCGGCCTCCAGCAGGATAGCCGTTTCCCCGTCCCGGATCAGGTAGCCGGAACAGGCGCCCCCGGCCCGCGGGTAGGGCGCCCAGCAACCGAGTACAGTGATCTCCACGAGAGCCCCTCCCTCCTATTGTAGAATTTCCAGAAAGGCGTCCAGCCGGATGCGGGTCCGGGCGTCCAGCCGTCCCGGCTTGTCCCCCTCCATGGTGAGGATGGGCAACTTCAACTCATGGCGGACGATCAAGTCCTCAATCTGCCGGAAGCAGAAGCTCTGGGCGTAGTGGATCACCCCTTGGATCGCCCGCGTACCGATCTCCCGCTTGATGTCCTCGAGCCGGTAGAAGATGCCGTAAGGATAGCTGTACAGACGGTATTGTTCCACCAGATCGTCGGTGTCAAAAGGCATGACAAACTGGCGCTGGGTTTCGTTGTAGACGACCCGGGCTCCGCGTTCCTCCAGGTATTCGTACAGGTCCCCGTTGATGGGGGGTACTCCGACGTAGCCCAACCGGACCGTTTCCGTGCGGGGTGGGTGGTTCCGAACCCGGTTCAGGAAGTCGCTCACGCGGACCCCGAACCGATCCGGATCCCCTTCAAAATCACTGCAAGACACCTGGAAAAAGTGGTTGTCCCAGCCTTGAACGCGGTTCTCCGCCCAGGTCAGCCTGTCCAGTTCCCGGACCCGGCGCCGCACCTGGTCGAGCCGGTGCTTCTCCCTGCGCACTTGGGCCCAGTCCACCCCGAAAAACTGCATCAGCTTCTCAATCTGCAGCTTCAATAGGTCGTAGTCCCGGTCAAACGGATACGCAAAAGGGATGACGCGGATTCCGGCCAGCTGCAGTGTCTCCATCAGCGCGTGTGTATTGCTGCAGTCACCCTGGGTGACCGCGACCACGGTACGCAGTTCCCGGTCTCTGAGCACGGTGGAGTAAATCCCCTTGATCCAGGCACAGACGTTGCGCGGATAGCCGGCGGTCTCGGCTTCCTCAACCAGCACCCGTGCGTCCGCACTGGAAATAAACACGTTGTTCAAATCGACCGGCACCCATCCGGCCGCGAAAACAACCTCCACCGGCACGTTTGTGGTGATACCCACTTTGTTGGACACGCCGCCTTCCAACCAGCCTTTCGGTAATGATTTCGCCCAGCACCGGGATCATTCAGCGCAGGAGACAGATTTCGGTGACCGGCGCCGGTTCCCGGCCCAAAAACTTCTTCGCCACCGAGACAAAACCGGCCGCCTCCCCGCTCACGAAGTACCGGTGGCCGGGGGACAAAACAATGCTTCGCCCGGGATTCCCGGTCAGGAGCCCCCGGCGCGACATATCCCGCGCGGCGGCGTCGACGGTGGCCGCGGCCGGATCCACCAGCGTTACGCCGGAACCAAGAATGCGCTCAATTGCCGGACGCAGGAACGGGTAGTGACTGCAGCCCAGGATCAGAGTATCGATGCCCTCATCCCGCATAGACCCGAGGTACTCCCGCAACGCCTGCTCAACCCGCGGGGAATCCAGTTCCCCGGCCTCGACCAAAGGCACCAATCGCGGTGCGGCCCGACTGCACACCCGGACCCGTGGATTAATTCTCTTGATCGCCGCACTGTATGCACCCGCCGCTACGGTCGCCTCGGTAGCGATCACCCCGATATTGCCGTTCACCGACAGTCGCACCGCCTCAGCGGCGCCCGGCTCTATGAGTCCGATCATGGGTACATCGAAGCGTTCGCGCAACAACTGAAGGGATACAGCGGAACTGGTGTTACAGGCGAAGATGATGTACCCGGCCCCCTGTTCAAAAAGGAAACGAATAATCCGTTCGGCAAAGGAGATCAGTTCGGCCACGGGGCGGCCCCCGTACGGAACATTGAGAGTGTCGCCAAAGTAGATCACCCGCTGTCCCGGAAGGGTCCGGAAAACTTCCTCGGCTACCGTGAGACCACCGACCCCGGAATCAAAAAGGCCGATTATGCTTCGGCTCAAACCCTGAACCCCCTTGCGGCGGGACTCGGATCCGTCCCCTGTATTCTAACATCAATTATTCTCAATTCAACAATCTATTCTCAGGGGAATGCCTTTCCGCAAGGAACGGCGCACGTAAAGGCCCCCGGTTTTTTCGTGCCGGGAGCCTTAAGGAGATGTGCCTAACCAACCGAGTCTAATAGCTCTGGAAATAGTTACGGATTCCCTCGACGATGGCCTTGGCCGCCCGGTTCTGGAAGTCGCGGTCGGCTAGCAACTTTTCCTCCTCGACGTTGGAAATGAAAGCCACTTCGACCAGTACGGATGCCATGTTGGTCGCCCTGAGCACCAGAAACCGATCCTGGAAAAGACCCAGGTCATTGCGCCCCAGTTCAAGAATCAGGACGTCGTGGAGCGCGCGCGCCAGCATCCCCCTGGCCGCCATCTGCCCGGGCGTCATCACGTCGGGATAGAGCCAGTAGTGAGTACTGGTACCGTGCTTGGACCGGTTGACGTTGGCGTTGGCGTGAATGCTTACAAATATGTCGGCCCCGGTTTCGTTCGCCATTTGGGCCCGCGCTTCGAGTTCCACGGACCGGTCGGTCGTCCGGGTGAGAATCACCTGGACTCCCTCCTGCCGCAACAAGCGGGCGACTTCCAGGGCGATCGCCAGGTTTACATCCTTCTCACGCAGGCCGCTCGGGCCGATGGCCCCGGGATCCTGACCCCCATGACCAGGGTCTATTACCACGATTCGTTCTTCCATAGTCTTGTCAACGGTATAAATCTCGACCGTCAA
>JACUUW010000131.1 GCA_014859075.1 Desulforudis sp. | reverse complement strand
TGACGGACCGGCCGCCCCGCCGGAACCGGACTGGTGGAAGATGAGTCTGGTTCTGGACCTGCCGCTTAAGATCACCGTGATCCTGGGGCGGTCCCGCCGTCCTATCAAAGAGGTGCTCGGACTGGCACCCGGTTCGGTGCTGGAACTCGCCACGCTGGCCGACGAGCCGGTGGAGGTCTTGGTGAACGGTGCGCTCGTGGCCTGGGGGGAAGTAGTGGTCGTCAACGACAATTTCGGGGTTCGGATCACCTCGATCATCAGTCCCCGGGAAAGAATTCAGAACCTCCGGCAGGGAGGTAACGATCACTTGTCAACGCTGTAATAGTACTTATCGACCGGCGCCACCAGAATCACGGCGGTCTGGGGCTCCACCCGGCTTTGGGAAATTTTCTCCCGCTCCACAACCTCGTTGTTTACGATCGCCACCCGGTAGGTGGTGATTTCGTATCCATCCCTCCCGGGCACCAGGATCCGAATCTCACCCGTTTGCAACGAATCATCGACGCGGAACACGGTTTGGTGTTTGACGACTTCACGTTCGGTCTCGGTCTGGTATACGACGTTGTAGGCGTCGCTGCAATGCCCGTAGATTGAGATCAGCAGCTTGTCTTCCTCGACGTCACAGGAAAGCAGCAGGGGATAACGGCGATTATTCTGAAACTTGAAATCGACCAGGTCCTTCGCAATGGTGGCGTCGCGGCCGGGAGGTACGTAGGATACCGGTCGACTGTGCCCGTGGCGCTCGATCACCGGAAGCTCGGCTTCCAGGACCGCGTTATACAGGGTGGAGGCGATCTGACAAACACCGCCGCCGTAGCCCAGGACGATACGCCCGCCGATAAACACGGGGGCGAGAACGTAGTTGTTTTCGGGCGTCCGGGGACCCAGCGCCTCGTTCAGCGAAAAGATTTCGCCCGGCCCAATGATCGATTTATCCAGTGATTTGCAGGCTGTCCGTATGTTGTGGGTGCGGCCCTTGTCCGCGGTGTTGAAGGAAGTCGCATAGAAGCCGAACCGGGTGTTGAGGTATTTTAGACTGTCCAGACTCAATTCGGGCTCGATATCCCGAAAAACCAGCATTACCCGGTGATGGCGCAACCGGGTTTGCTCGATAAGGGCCATGGTCGCTTCCAGATCCAGCTCGCGCCCGGGGATGCCGGGAATCAAAGTGACGTTGCCGTTGTCGAAGGCGATCAGAGTGTCCTCCGGGGGATAATGGGATTCGGCATTGATTCGGTTCAGGATCCGACGCAGGGTGTCCCGGTTGAATCTGGTTTCCAGTTCCAAGTCCACCCCGCCGTAGGCCACTTGGAAAAGGGCGCGCAAGTCCTCCAGCCCCGTGATTTGTTTGCCGATGTCCAGGGCCCGGTCTACGGCAGCCTCGTAGTCGTGATAGTAGTTCAGGTCACCGTAATTGATGCTCCAGTTGGTGCCCAGCGGACACAAAAACAATAAAGTGCTGTCCAAACTGGGCTGGGGGATGTGCCTTCGTACCAGATCCAGCGCCTGCCGCCGGTTTAAACCGCCGACTTCGACGCCTTCCACGCGGACACCGGGAACGATTGCCTGATGGTATTCAGCCCGTAGCGCTAACACCGCCGCGGACGCACTCAGGAAGCTTACCGAGGTCAGCAGAGCGACGATCGACAGGATAAGCCGGTTTCTATTGTTCACTGTTGTTCAGGGTCAACTCAACGAACTTATCGTGAGCCAGCGCCTGGTCGATGGTTTCCTGAGTGATGACTTGTCCCTTGTCGGCGATGATTTCACCGTCGCGGCCCTTGATCTGGGCGGTGACTTTGCGCCCCAGGAGATGTTGCTTTTGCTGTTCCTCAAAGTACTTCAAAGGGTCGCCGTGAGAATTCTCCGGGCCGGGGGTGGCCGTCAACCGGGGCGCTTTGGCGATAATGCCGTGTTCGAGACTGTTGCGCAAATTGTCCATGAAGTCGGACTTGACCACCGTAAGGTTCTCGCCGTAAGTAAGTATGGAGTCCCCGGAAATCACGCCCGCGGGTTTTTCGTGGTCACTCGGAATCCATTCACAGCCCACGATGCTCCCGGTTTCCTCCTCGATGCCGATTTCGCTGATGATGCCCACCAGTTTCCCCTTGTCGGTCATCACTTTCGAACCGATAACCCGCACGTCCCGCTCCGACAGGCTGTCGGCCTCGGCGCTGGCGGACAACGGCTGCACATCGTCGTTGTTTTCCACCGTGAGCGCGTCCTCGCCCACTCCGATCACCCGATCGATACCGATTACCCGGCATTCCGAATGCCGGTTCTTGGGTTCGACCACCACAAAACCGACTGCCTTCCGTTCGGGGTTGATCAACAGGCCCTGGACCTTACCGAGGTTGATGACCGTACTGATGCTGATTACCGGCAAGCCCTCGATATCCTTACTCTTTATCACGCAAAAACCTCCCCCACAGAAATAATTTATGGTATAAAGGACCTCTGAGCCTGAAGAAACGCTTCCCTTTTGATTGACTCGGGAACGTGGTCGTAAGGCGGTTGCCCGAGGTTATGTGTGTGCAGCAAGCGCATCAGGTGGTCACAGAAGCGTAGTTTCTCGCGCAGGATCGGGGTGAGCAAATGTTTTTCGGTACCCGGGCCGGCCAGAAAGACCCGCAGGAGTTCACGGGACATCCAGTATTGACCCAAGTGCTGGTAGATTGAACTCAGCTCGGCTACGATCAACCCGGCGAGGTACGGTGACGGATCCCGCTTCAGGACGCCTTGCAGCAGACGCACAGCGGCGGCGTGATCCTGTTGTTTGGCCAGGCGTAGAGCCCGGGAGACCAACTCGGTGATACTGAGGGAACTCTCCGCCGGTTCTTCGGCGGCGACCGCCGTCGCGGCCTCCGAATCCTGATCCGAGTCCGGCACCTCCCCAACCTCGGCGGGGGTGTCCGTCGCCGCCGTCTCCTCCTGAACGGCGACCGTTTCCTGTTGGTCGTCGTGCCCGCGGTCGCTGTCGTCCATCGCGGCTGTCTCCTCCTGAACGGCAACCGCCGTGCCGGCGTCGGCATCGGCCGCCTGGAGTGAAGGTGCGTCCACCGCGACCAGGGCGCCGCCCGGTATGGAGGCGGTCTCTTCCACAGGGGGTTGCTGTTCGACCAACGGCGCTTCAGTGGTGCTCTCCGGTGCCGGTTCGGGTTCTTGTGGTCCCGCCGCGACGGGTTCGGCGCCATCCGGGACGCCGGCGGCGGCGGCCGCCCGGCCGGCGGTCTCATCAGGGAGGGCATCAGCGCCGCGCACGACCGGCGTTTGCATGCCGCAACCTGCGGCGCTCGCTACGGCCGCTGCCGGGTAATTGGACGGTGTCAAGGCCGGAAAATCGGCGGTCACGCGCGTGTGCAACAAAAAAACCGCGCCTCCGATCAGCGGAATGAGCAGACTGTACAAAAACAGGGTGCCGGAACCACCCAGGCTTATGAGTACCAAAGGAAAGGAGGCCACCAGACTGAAGGCAAAAACGGAAGCCGCCACAGCCGCCCAAAGGTTTAGAAATGTCTTGAATACGAGGAATCCAAAGCCGACTAGCAAGCCGGCGGTAAAATAGTAGACCAGCAACACGCCGCCTCCCTTCGCGTCGCCGTTCCACCAGAACCGAAACAATGAAAAAAGAACACAATTTTATGTTTTATCGACATTATAATACCAGACTATAGCTCGGTCTGGCAAATTGTCCAAAATTATCTACCTATCAATTATAATACGACAGTCAACCAATTGCACCGATTATTGCCAAACGGAAAATGTTGACTTTTTAAGTCTTAACGCCGTAAACTGGGTGTGTGGGACAACTCTCCCATTTTTCGCCCCAACCAATTGAACAACCAAGTAACCGTCTGCAAAGGAGTTAACACATCCATGGCCAAACCGCGGGTCAAGACGCAAGCCGCCACCGCCACCAGGACCGCCCAACCCCTTTCGTACGCCATCGCATTTTGGGGCCTGATGGCGATCTTGTTTGTCAGCCCTTATCTGCGGGGTCTTTTCTTTCCGGCCGAACAGTACTGGGCGCTGATGATCGCGGCGATCCTGTTCTGGTTTGTCTGGGTCGCCAAGGTGGCCACCTACGAGAACCGGATGTTCGAACACCCGCTGGACTACCTGATGCCGGCCCTGCCGGCGGTCTACCTTTACAGTGCCTTTTTCGCGGTGAACACCGGTACGGCGGTGGACGAAATCGTCCGGGCCGTTTTGTACTTCCTGGCCTTCTGGATCGCGGCCCGGGTGATCACTTCCGCGCGGGACGCCCACCGCCTTTTCCACGTGGTCTACCTCAGCGCCGTCGGCGTGGCCCTGGCCGGCCTGGCGACCGCCACCGGCATCGTCCATATCCAGGACGGTTTCCTGGGCGGCCGGATCTACTCTTCGCTTCAGTACCCGAACGCCCTGGCCAACTACCTGATGGCCGTCCTTTTCCTGGGGTTGTACCTCTGGCAGCGCCGGGTGCTGGAGCCGGAGGCGCAGGGCCCGAGCCCCTTCGCGCACACCGGCGCGCCGCGGTGGCTGAAGGAACTGGACACCTACCCGTACTACTACGCCCTGGGCAATTTCCTGCTCCTGGCCGTGTTTTTCGGCACCAGGTCCCAGGGGGGCTTCATCATCGCCGGCCTTCTGCTGCCGCTGTTCCTGGCCGGGCTGCCGGCCGACCGGCGGCTCCCGGCGGCGGCCCACCTGTTCCTGGCCGGCCTCCCGGCGCTGGTGGCCGTCAACCGTTTTCTAGCCGCCGTCGCCGCCGAACGTTTCGAGTTCGCCTGGTTCTGGGTGTTGGTGGGACTTGTGCTGGCCGTGGCCGGCCAGGTGCTCTTCGGACTGTTCGACCGGTCTGCCTTGAGCCGGCGGATCGAGGCCCATGGATCGACCCTGGTATTGGGCGGGATAGGGGTGGCCATGATCGCCGCCGGGATCTTCGTGCTCACCAACTGGGAAAAGGTGCAGGCCGTTCTGAAGTGGCACAACCTCGAGCACCGGGTTTACTTCATCGGCACCGCCTGGCAGATGGTCCTGGAGCGGCCGCTCACCGGGTGGGGCGGCGGCGGCTGGGCCGAGGCCTACCAGGCTTTTCTCCCGTATCTGTTCACCAGCCGTCAGGTGCACGGCCACTACCTCCAGGTGGGGGTGGAAACCGGGATCGGCGGCATGCTCCTGTTTCTGGTCATCTGGGGGGTGTTCTTTTGGACGGCCTACCGGCTCCACCGGGCGGCCGGCGACCCGGCCCGGCGCACCCTGCTCTGGGCGATCACCGTCAGCTGCCTGTCGGTCGGGGTCCACTCGGCCCTGGATTTCAACTTCTCGCTCGGGGCCCTGGCCCTGCTGGTCTGGGTGCTGTTCGGGACGCTGGTGGGGTTTGAACGCGGGGAGCGCGCGGCCGCCGCCGCCGAAGAATCCACGCGCCGCAGAAAGCGCAAGCAGTCGTCCTACGTACCGCCGAACTACGGCCGGCTCACGGCGGCCGGGATCTGCGCCGGACTGATCATCTGCGGGGCGCTCACCCTGGCGGCGGCTTCGGGGAAGGCGGGCCAGGGGGTGGAGCTGCTGA
>JACUUW010000130.1 GCA_014859075.1 Desulforudis sp. | reverse complement strand
TCCCCCCACCAATAAGTTAATAAGTTAGTGCCTGGCACCCACAGTTACCTCCGGCATCGGCCGGCCGGCGGTGAAGGTGAGCGCCTGTGCCGGACAGACCCGCACACACTCCAGGCACCGGATGCATTCGGGGTGATTCGGCGACTGGTCGACCGGAAGCTTCACCGGGCAGGCGTCCCGGCAGGCGCGGCAGTGCCGGCAGCGGTCGGCGCTGTGCCGGATCCGCCACAGGCTCACCGGATTCAACAATCCGTAAAAGGCCCCCAGGGGGCAGACCGTGCGGCAGAACGGCCGGTAGACAAACAACATGGCTGCCAGGAAGGCGGCCAGCACCGCCACCTTCCAGAAAAACAGCGGCCCCATCAGCGCGCGGAGCGCCGGATCCCGGGCGGCGAGGAGCAAGCCGGCCTCCAGTGTGCCCGCCGGGCAGACGTAGGTGCAGAAGTAGGGAGCACCCATGCCCACGCTCGAGACCCAGAGAGCGGGCAGGATCAGGACGGCGGCCAGCATCAGGTACTTGACCCAGAGCAACGGCCGGGGTATGGGCACCGCACGGGCACCGGGCCGGGCCAGCACTTCCTGCAGCAGTCCGAACGGGCACAGCCAGCCGCATACCAGGCGGCCGCCGAGCGCGCCGGCCGTGGTGACCACCCCGCCGACGTACATGGAAACGCCGTGACCGGGCATGGCCAGCATGACCTGGTACGATCCGACCGGACAGGCGCCCAGGGCCCCCGGACATGAATAACAGTTCAGAAAGGGTACACAGACCTGTTTGACTGCACCCTGGTAGATACGTCCCTCGGCGAACCCGGTCAGGTGGGCGTTGGCCGCCAGGGCCGAGGCGAATTGGACCAGGCGCCGTTTCGGGTCTAGCGGATACCGATGCATTCCAGGCAAATCATGACCGCTTTTTGCATCACGTCCGCCGCCTCACCGCGGGCCACGCCGGCCAGGACTAGGACGAGCCCGGTGGCGACGAGTCCGAAGGAGATCCACCGCTGGTTTTTCACGCCCACTCCACCTTTCTCCCGGTGTATTAGACCTCCAGGCTCGAAAATCCTACCTGGGCCGGCAGTTGCAGTGAGCGAATTACTGGGGATGCCGTCCGCTTGCGGGGATGAGCTTTCCAAGAGAGGGAAGAGGGCGTTTGGGCCGGAGAGTAAGGCGGGCAACGGGGGCGGCGTTGTACGTGCGCCGGCCCGCGCCGGAGACGGTGCGGGCGGACACGTACGCTCCGGTTCCCCGGAAGGGATAGCGGTCGAATTAGTGCGGCAGTTCCACAAAAAGTGCGTTTTCATCGGGATTGAACTCCGCCGGGACTTTTCCCTTGTAGTCAATGCCAAAATGGTTGAAAAATCCCCGGGCGTGAACCTTGGTCTTTTTCATGGAAATGCCCTCACGACCGGGCTTGATCCGAATAATCCTTCTTTCCGGATCGAAGGCTAATTCGAAACGTTCAGCCGGCAATGTGTTACGGGCGATTTTGTTCAGCACGATGGAGTTCTTCGAAAGCGAGACCAGCGGTTTGGGTTCCTCACGCGGTTTCTTCTTTTTCGGTAAATAGACTTCAAAAGCCATTGGTACGGGACTCCTTTCAATAGTGTATACATTGTAGATTATTCCCGCGGACATCCAAAACAAACCGAAAAATCGTAAAAAGTGGCACTATAAGCATATTTTCCAGTATACTTTAAGAAAAGACCGCACACGGCAAAGAGGCATAAGCTCTAAAAGTCAGCAGGGAGGAATTATCCGTGTTCTGGCTGGAAATAAGCGTAATCACCCCCAAGGAATACCGTGTCAGGGTTGAAAACCTGATCACGGGCATGGGCGGTTCGGTGAAGGCGCCTGAAATTGAGGATGACGTATCGGGGGAAGTGACCGTGACCGGGTACTTCCCGGCGGAGGCCCACGCCGGGGACACCGTCAGGCTGCTAAGGGCGCGCATCCGTAACGTGCTCGGTGCACATCCGGACATTACCTTTGCCGAGGTACACGGCCGGGACCCGGAAACGGGCCGCCGCCGGCTTTGCACCACTTTCAGGGTGGGCGAGAGACTGGTGGTTAAACCGTCCTGGGAGGCTTACGAGTCCAGCGGTGGAGAGGTGGTCATCGACCAGGATCCGACTCTGGCTTTCGGGTGCGGCACCCACCCCACCACCGCGCTGGCGCTCGCTTTTCTGGAACGCTGTCTCCAGAAGGGCGCCCGGGTGATTGACGTCGGCACCGGCTCGGGCATCCTGGCGGTGGCGGCGGCCAAACTAGGCGCCGGCGAGGTGTTTGCGGTGGACGTGGACCCGGTGGCGATCGAAGCCGCCCGGGAGACGGTGGCTCAGAACAACCTCCAGGGGCGGATCACCGTGATTGAGGGGAACCTCCTGGACAGCTTGACGGTGGACTGCGACCTGATGCTGGCGAATGTGTATACCCACCTGGTGGAAGAGCTCATCCCCAAAGCATTTTCCAAGGTCGTGCCCGGGGGCCGCCTGATTCTCACCGGTTTCACGGCCGAGGATGAGGGGTTTGTAGCCGGGCTGCTGCGGGGTGCCGGCTTCGACGTCGAGAAGGTGGCACTGCGCGGCCGGTGGGTGGCCATGATGGCCCGGCGCCCCTCGTAGCCTGTGTGAGATTATCCAAATACGTTCCTCCAATTATGCAAGACTCCGGAGGGAATTGTACCCGGCTCCAATCAGTGCTATAATCTTGACTAAATACATCATTTAACTAGAAATACTTGCAGGATGGAGGCGGTCAGGTGCTTACTCTGGAAGCCTTTGATGTTGTCGTGGAGGACAGGCAGATTCTCCGCAACATTCACCTTTCCATTAAACCCGGTGAGACCCACGTGCTGTTCGGACCCAACGGGCACGGGAAGTCGACTCTGTTGAACGCCCTGATGGGTTTCCCCCGGTACCAGGTTGCCGGGCACTGTTGGTTCAAGGGACTAGACATCACTTCCCTGCCGGTTCACGAACGCGCGCGCGCCGGAATCGGGCTCATGTTCCAGCGTCCTCCCACCATCCGCGGCCTCACCATGCGGGAGATCCTAAAGCTTTGTGCCGCCGACGGCGTCCCGGTCGAGGATCTGGCCGCGGAACTAAGACTGGAGACCTTTCTGGACCGCGATGTGAACGACGGTTTTTCCGGCGGCGAGCTGAAACGCGCCGAGCTGCTGCAGCTTCTCGTCCAACGGCCGAACCTGGCTCTGATCGACGAACCCGAGTCCGGCGTCGACCTGGAAAACATCGGGCTCATCGGCCGGGCCATCAACGAACTCCTGGGGCGACGGGAACCGCGACCCGCTGATGCCGAGTGCCGGCTGAAGCAGGCGCAGCGGAACGCCGGACTGATCATCACGCACACCGGGCACATCCTCAACTACGTGGAAGCCGACGTCGGTCACGTGCTGTACGAGGGGCGGCTGGCCTGTACGGGTAACCCCCGTGAGATCCTGTCCTTCATCCAGAAGAACGGGTACGGAGAATGTGTCCGCTGTCTGAATCATCAACCGGAAGAAAGGAGCAGAGTTGATGCGTGAAAACGTGCAAATCCTCCGCCGTGATCAGGGAGTTTCGTTCCCGGCACTGCTTTTGGACCCGCCCTTGATGGACGCCGGCGACCTGGACCGGATGTCGAGCGTGGGCGTGGACGTGCAATGCCGCGGGCGTTCGGGTAACTTTGTGCAGGTCGACCACCGGGTGCTTCAGGCCGGGGCGGCCGAACCGGGCCTCGAGGTGATGAGCACGTCGGAAGCACTGCAAGCTTACGATTGGCTGACGGAATACCGCTGGCGGGCCGTCTCCGCGGACAAGGACGAGTTCACCCGGTACGCCCGGGAGCACGCGCGGCACGGTTACTTCATCCGGGTCCTGCCGGGGGCCAGGATCAATCATCCCCTGCAGGCCTGCCTCTACCTGGGCGAGGACGGGCTGACCCAGTGCGTCCACAACATTGTCATTGTCGAAGAGGGTGCCGAGTTGAATATCATCACCGGTTGCGCCAGTGGACCCAGGGTGGGTTCCGGGGCGCACATCGGCGTTTCCGAGTTCTACGTGCGCAAAGGCGCCAAGCTCAACTTCACCATGATTCACAGTTGGGCCGAGGACGTGGAAGTCCGTCCCCGCACCGGCACTTTCGTGGACGCGGGCGGCACCTTCATTTCCAATTACGTGTGCACGCGGCCGGTCCGCCACCTGCAGATGTATCCGGTCTCGCACCTGCGCGGGGAAGGGGCGGTGGCCCGCTACCAGAGCATTCTGGTGGCGCCCCCCGGATCGAGGATGGACGTCGGGTCGCGGGTGGTGCTGGAAGCACCGGCGACCAAGTCGGAGATCATCGCCCGGACCATCACCACCGGCGGCGAGATCATCAGCCGGGGACACCTGGTCGGCCGGGTGCCCGGCGTGAAGGCGCACCTGGAGTGCCGCGGCCTGCTGCTGGCGCCCGAAGGCCTGATCCACGCCGTTCCGGAACTGGAGGCGCAGGCGGAAGGGGTAGAAATGTCACACGAGGCGGCGGTGGGCAAGATCGCCCCCGAGGAGATCGAATATCTGATGGCCCGGGGACTCTCCGCGGAAGCGGCGGTGTCCACCATCGTCCGCGGCTTCCTGAACGTGGACATTCCCGGCTTGCCCCCGGCCCTGCGGGACGAGATCGACCGGGCGGTGGCCTTGAGCCGGGAGCAGGGGGCCTAGTCACTCTTTCACGCCGCTCGTTGTGCGGAAGGTTTATCCGGCGCGGCCTGATGTTAGTCAGGGGAAACAAGAGGGTTCCTGGGCGGTTTCCGGCTGTTGTTGTACCAGGAGAAGCGGGAGGGAGATGACGAAACGCGTCCAGGACTGTGCCCGGCTCTGGACGGTGATCGTTCCCCCGTGCTCCCGAATAATCCGGTAGCAAATGGACAATCCGAGGCCGGTGCCCGTTTCCTTGGTGCTGAAAAAGGGCTTGCCGATTTCAGCCCGGACATCATCCGGGATGCCGCCGCCGGTGTCCTCGACAATGATCCGGAGGTCTCCTTCGGCGGCTGTGGTCACAACGGTGAGCACCCGCGGACGTTCCTGGTGCTCCATGGCCTCGATGGCGTTGTTCACGATGTTGAGCAGGACCTGTTTAATTTGATCCCTGTCGACATGTACCGGCGGTATTTCGTTTGTAATTTCCCGCACCTTGATCCGGTTCATGAAGCAGCGGCTGTCGACCAGGAAGAGGATCTCCCGGACCAGTTCGTTCAGATCCGTTTCCACGATCGCGGACCGGCGGGGCCGGGCCAGTTCCATGAACGCACCAATCAGCCCGTCCATCCGGTCGACTTCGCGGATCAGGACTTTCAGATAGCGGCGGCTTTTCTCGTCGGTCACCGTGCTGCCCAGGAGCTGGCAAAACCCTCTGATGCCGGTGAGGGGGTTACGGATTTCGTGGGCCAGCCCGGCGGCCAGCTGGCCGAGGGCCGCCAACCTTTCCCGGCGGGCATTCGCGTCCTGTTGCACCTTCGTGCCGGTGACCTCCGCCACGGCTCCGACCCATCCGGCGGGTACCTCCTCCGTGGGGCGGGGGGCTG
>JACUUW010000129.1 GCA_014859075.1 Desulforudis sp. | reverse complement strand
GGTGCTGTGCTTGTCGACCTTGATGCCCGGAATGCCCGAAAGGTCACATCTTTCACCGGAGTCCACCATGGCCGCCGTCAGTTCGGCCATCTCCCGGAAAGACATGCCCCGAAAATAGATCGCCATCAGAAAAGCGGCCATCTGGTAGTCCGGCACAGCCCTGTCGACAAACCCCCGGATCAAGAAATCCGTTTCGGCCGCCGACAGTTCACCGCCCTCGCGCTTCTTCAAAATCAAGTCGTATGCCCGCAATGGTCGCCCACCCCCTCACCCGGTGACTATCCGCCGGTAGAAACTCTCTCCCACCGGCCATTTCAGACCGAAGACCTCGGCCACGGTAGCGGCCACGTCGGTCAGCGAGGACCGCGTTCCCAGGTCGATCCCCGCCGCGAGCCGCGTTCCGAAGGCGAGCAGCGGCACGTATTCGCGGGAGTGGTCGGTGCCGGGCGTGGTTGGGTCGCAGCCGTGGTCGGCGGTGATCAGCAGCAGATCCCCGGCACCCAGCGCCTCCAGAATCTCCGGCAGCCGCCGATCGAACGCCTCCAGGGCGCCGGCGTAACCCGCCGGGTCGTTCCGGTGACCATACAACATATCAAATTCGATCAGGTTCACAAACACCAGACCCCGCCCGCAGGTACGCAACACCTCCAGGGTCGTGTCCACCCCGTGTTCGTTGCTCCACGTGGGCCGGCTGTCAGTAAGCCCGGTCTCGGCAAAGATGTTGCCGATCTTGCCCACGCCGACTACGGCCAACCCTTCATCCCGTAACGTCTCCAGGATGGTCCTGCCGGTCGGCGCCAGCGAAAAATCCCGCCGGCGCGGCGTGCGTTCGAAACTCCCAGGTTCTCCGGCAAAAGGCCGGGCGATAACCCGCCCGACGGCGTGCTCGCCGGCCAATAACCCGCGGGCCACCCGGCAGATCCGGTACAGCTCGTCCACCGGAATGACCGACTCGTGCGCCGCCACCTGGAACACACTGTCCGCCGAAGTATACACAATCGGCCGGCCGGTGCGGAGATGCGCCTCGCCCAGTTCCTCGATGATCACGGTGCCGGAAGCGGCCCGGTTGCCGAGCGTCCCCCGCCCGATCCGCGCTTCAAATGCGGCGATCAGGTCGCCGGGAAAGCCTTCGGGGTACACCGGGAAAGCCCGGGGCAGAATCAGACCCGCCAACTCCCAGTGCCCGGTGGTGGTGTCCTTGCCGGCCGAACGGGTGGCCATTTTCCCGTAAGACGCCCGGGGGTCCACAGCCGGCGGCACCCCCTGAACCGGCACAATGTTCCCCAATCCCAGGGCACCCAGATGCGGCAGGAACAACCCCCCCACCGCCCGGGCCGTGTTCGCCAGCGTATTGCTGCCCTCGTCGCCGTACGCGGCGGCGTCCGGCAGTTCGCCCACCCCGACGCTGTCGAGTACAATTACAATGACGCGGCTGATGATGGTCACCGCGTACCTCCTAATCACGCCCTCCTCAGGCTCGGGGGTGGGTGCGGTCGTAGACCGCCCGCAGCCCCCGGGTCGTCAGGTGGGTGTAGATCTGGGTGGTCACAATGTCCACGTGCCCCAGCATTTCCTGAACCGCCCGCAGGTCGGCCCCGTTCTCCAGCAGGTGGGTGGCGAAAGAATGCCGGAGCGTATGCGGGGTGATCTCCCGGTCGACACCGGCCTGCCGCGCGTAGCGTTTGATCATTTTCCAGACGGTCTGCCGGGTAAGGGGCCTTCCCCGGCGGTTTACGAACAAGAACCGCGTGCCCCGCCCCTGCAGCAAGACCGGGCGGGAGCGTCGCAGGTAACCGCCGACCACGCGCAGCGCCTCATCCCCGACGGGTACCACCCGCTCCCGTTGACCCTTGCCCAGGCACCGCAGCAGCCCCCCGGTTACGTCAAGGTCGCCCAGCTTCAGATTGATGACCTCGGACACCCGCAAGCCCGTCGCGTAAAGCACCTCCAGCAGGGCCGCGTCGCGCAATCCCAACGGCTTGCCCGTGTCCGGAGCCAGTAACAGTCTTTCCACTTCGGCGACGCTGAGCACACGCGGCAGTTTGTGCCCCGCCTTTGGGGAACCGAGGTGCTCCGCCGGATTCGTGTCCACCATCCCTTCGGCGGCGAGGAACTTCAGAAAGGCCCGCACGGCCGACAGGCGCCGGGCCGAGGTCGCCGGCCGCCGGCCCTCCCGCTGCAACTGCAACAGGTACGCGGTGACGTGCCCACCCTTGATTTCGGTTGGGCCGTGCACCCCCTGGCCGGCCAGAAAACGCACCCAACCCAGAAGATCCCCGTGGTAGGCCGCCAGCGTATTGTCGGCCAGACCCCGCTCCACGCTCAGGTAATTCAAAAAGACATCGACGTAATGTTCCAACCTGTCGCCACCTAACGTCCATTTTACTATTTCTTTCTCCCCCGACAAAAAAAATCCTACCGGAGATTGCCCCGGTAGTAGTCCTTCAGCCAGTTGATTATGTTCCCGGGAAATTCCGAGCGGCCGGTTTCCAGCACCGGCACCGGGTTCGGCGGCGGCGCGGCCCCCGTTTTGAAGATCCCATAAATTTGAATCACCAGTACCGTCATTATGATCACCAGCAAAAACAGCCGGAAGGCGAACAGCACCTTCCGCTTGAGGGCCGAAATAATCAGTACGATCACGGCGTTTCCCCTCCCCCTCAGCCCGGAAACTCCAGCAAAAGCTCCAGGATGTTCGGAGTGACAAAAGCTTCCACCATCCCGGCCCCGACGGCGACCGCCGCCGCCGCCGCCAGCATGCCCGAGTAACGCAGGAAGTTGGCCCAAACGTTAATCTCCGGGTTGAAGCCGCGTCTCACCAACAGCACCGAAAAGGAAAGGGCGGCCGCCCCGGCGAAGATGGCGGCGGGGATTAAGATAAGGTTCTGTGGCAGGATCGAAGCCAGTACCAGCAGCACACCGGGCCAACCCATTTCACTGATCACAAACCACACGGCGAAGCCCATCGCAAAGCCGCGGACGAACAAGAGCCCCAGCATCACCGGGATGCCGATGACCGACAGGCCGGCGAGGTAAATCGCCGCGATCAGCATTACGTTGTTGTAGGTCACCTGCACGAATTGTTCCCCGGCGTTCCGCTCCAGGTCGGCATTGATGAAGAGGTGGTCGATATACTCCTGCAGTTCGCCGACCTTGGTTGTTTCCAGACCGCCGGCGCTCCAACCCCCGGCCGCCACGCCGGCGAGGAAGAAGAAGCCCACAACCAGGTATAGATTCCAGTGGCTGCGGACCGAAAGGACCATGAACTGCCGGAAGACCCTGGCCACATGTACCTTCTCCTTCCCCGAAAACCTGTCCCTCTATAGGACAAATCTATGGGTAAGGAGGCCGGTTTATGACTGCTCCCGGTCTTGCCTGCCCGCCCGGCAGGCATCCACGGCCACCCGGGCGGCGGCGCCGCAGGCCAGGAAAAACTCCGGGGTTTCCCGCGGCCCGCGGCCCATGGTCGTGACTTCCAGGTCGTAACGCGCCAGCGCCTCCAGTGCCGGCGCGCCATCGGCGACCACCACCTCGTGGCGGGCGCTGATCCCGGCGGCGTCCAGCTGGCCTTCAACCCGCCGTTGCGCTTCCCCTTCCAGTCGGGGCACTGAAACCACCGCGCGTACCAACGCCACCCGTCCCAGCGCGGTGAGGGTGTGGTGACTCACCCCCTGGTGCCTCTCCCGCGCGTCCGCGAAACTCAGCCGCGGGATGGCGATGGGCAGACCGCCCAGCACGCCTGCGGCGTTGATGATCTCACCCTGCTCAATGCCGGAAAAACCGAAAGTCTGACCCGTGCCCACAATCCCGGGGCCCATGGCCGCGATCACCACGTCGGCCCCGGCCACGGCCCGCGCCGCCAACAACCCGCTGTACACGTTTACGGCCTCGTAGTCACCCCCGAAGGCGTGCCCGCAAGTCACCGTGGCGTGCAGCAGGCCCCGGTGGCGCAACTGGTGCACCAACCGGCTGAAGGGCAACGGCAGCGCGCCCCCGTCGGTCATCAGATAGACCACTCTGAGGTCGGGCGCCAGCAACTTCACGGCCGCCGCGAACGGGCCCACCATGCTGTGCAGCGTGCCGACGACCACCGGCGTGCCATCCAGCGTCTCGCAGTCCCGCAGCAGTTCGTAACCGGGACCTTCCTCCTCATCCACGGCCAACACCTGCACCTGGAAAGGCGTATAGCGCATTTTCATGATGTGACCGGCCGACGGCACTTCCATAAAGGTCTGCTCCAGGTTGAGCATGACAAAGTGCACTCCCCCCGTGCCCAGCCCGAGCTTGACGGCCGAGGTGTTCAGCACCACCCGGTCCCCCACCGTCGGCTCACCGGTCAAATCGTCGTAGCTGACCGCCTTTTCCATCCGCCCGTCGACCTCTACCAGCAGTTCGGATATCCCGGGTCGCCGCTCGTGAATCTCCACGACCACTCCCGGCCGTATTCTGATCAAAAATGAGGCCCCCCTCACAAAGCTTGTCTACGTACAGTATACGCCAGAACCGACGCGGCAGCCACCGTGGAGGTCATCTTACCTATCCATCGCGATGACGGCCTGTCCGAAGCCCAGCACCTGGGGTTCAAAGACCAGTTCCAGATCTATCGCGTCATCCGGGATCTCAAACACCAGTTCGCCCCGCATTTTGCGCCCGGCCCCCAGTTCGCCGTCCAGATTCCCCCGCGTCTCGGGGCCGAAGGTAACGCTGTATTTGTACCCTTCACCATCGACCAGACTGAACATCATCAAGGAACTGACCACCTCGCTCTTGTCGCTCAGGTTTTCCAGAGTACTGTCCACGATGTAATAGGTATGTCCATCCTTGGGCGCAAGCCACTCGGAACCCCGGTCCTCACGGACGCTGTTCACCGTGATCGCCAGACCGCCCATGCGTATTGTCTCACCCATGGAAAAGACTTCGATTTGTTCGACCGGAGGGTCGGCCTGACGGTCAACTTCCACCCGTTCCGGAGTGGTCGTTTCACCGCAGCCGCACAATAGCCACCCTACAAGAAACACCACCAGAATCCAGGTCCATGTCCTGTGCATTGGTCAGCCTCCCTTTTCATTGATAATCACCCACCCCCGCCTATTCGGCGGTCTGCCCCGGCACCTTCTTGACCAGAAACGCCAGGATCGACGCCACCAGCAACAAGGGGGCCGCGACGACGTAGCCCATCGAAATACACACAGTGCCGCCAACAGCGCTCGCCAACATCAGCCACGCCGCCGGGCGCGGCCGGGCGAAGGCTAGTCCTCCACCCACCGTGCCGCCTAGGGCGAACACCAGAGCCACCCATCCGAGCCCCACCACGGCCTCGGCCCCTTCGGCCCCGAAAGTCGCACCCAGACCACCCACGGTCAGGGCAAAAAAGGATCCTACAATCCCCGCCAAGCCCCCGATAATTCCCAAGACACCCGCTGCAACCAGCATGCTTCACACCTCTCCTCTTCCTTATTCCTAAGGGCCAGGGTCCACTCCCGGCCCAACCTATACTAACCGTAGCACACCAACCCCGCCACACACTGTCGGCCTATTCAAAGTCTCCGTTTTTTCGCCACACCCTC
>JACUUW010000128.1 GCA_014859075.1 Desulforudis sp. | reverse complement strand
AAATTGGTGGACTTCAAACTGGAGTTCGGCGTCTCCCGCGGTGAAGAGCAACTGCTGCTCGTCGACGAGATTTCGCCGGACACCTGCCGGCTGTGGGACCGGGCTACCGGTGAGCGGCTGGATAAGGACCGGTTTCGCCGCGACCTGGGTAGGGTCATGGAGGCTTACGCCGAGATAATGAGGCGTCTTATCAGATAGGGGTGAGGAGTTGCACGGGGACGGTGACCGGCCGCGGGAATACTGCGGCGTGTTCGGCATTTACGGACCCGGGCTCGATGTGGCGCGGTTGACCTTTTACGGCCTGTACGCCCTACAGCACCGCGGTCAGGAGAGCGCCGGGATGGCCCTGGCCGACGGTTGGAACGTGTCCTTGCACAAGGGCATGGGCCTGGTTCCGGAGGTTTTCAACGACCGGACGTTGGAGACGCTCAAGGGGTACCTGGCGATCGGCCACGTCCGGTATTCCACCACCGGGGCGAGCCACCCGATCAACGCCCAGCCCCTGGTGTTTGATTACCAGCGGGGCCAGATCGGGTTGGCCCATAACGGAAACCTGACCAACACCGAACTGCTGCGCCGGCGGCTGGCCGACCAGGGCGCGGTCTTTCAGACGACCACCGACAGTGAGGTCATCGTGAACCTGATCGCCCGCAGCGGCGGTTACAGCCTGGAGGAGGCCCTGGAACAGTGTGTGCGGGAGGTCGAAGGGGCCTTTTCCCTGGTGATTCTTACCGAGAATCAGGTGATGGCCGTACGGGACCCGCACGGTTTTCGCCCGCTCTGCCTGGGTGAACTGGACCAGGCCCTGGTGGTGGCGTCCGAGTCCTGCGCCCTGGACACCATCGGGGCACGTTTCGTCCGGGACGTGGCTCCCGGAGAAATCGTGGTGCTCGACCGGAACGGGGTCACGTCCTTTCAGACCCGTACGGAGAAACGCCGGGCGCACTGCGTGTTTGAGTACATCTACTTCGCGCGGGCGGACAGTACCATCGATGGCTTCAACGTCAACCGCGTCCGGCGCAAGCTGGGTGAACAGCTGGCCCGCGAGAACCCGATCGAGGCCGACCTCGTACTGCCGGTTCCGGACTCCGGAACCCCCGCGGCCCGCGGGTACGCCGACGGTTCGGGCATCCCGCTGGAAGAGGGCCTGATGAAGAACCGGTACATCGGGCGGACCTTCATCCAGCCTTCCCAGCCCCTGCGTGACCTGGGGGTGCGGTTGAAGCTCAACCCCATTCGGGAGGTGCTGGCCGATAAACGTGTCGTCCTGGTGGACGACTCGCTGGTCCGCGGGACGACCAGCGGCAAGATCGTACGCATGTTGCGCGAGGCGGGGGCGCGGGAGATTCACCTGTGTCTCAGTTCACCATCCATCACCCGCCCGTGTTACTACGGAATCGACACCTCGAGCAAGGAACTGATCGCGGCCCAGAAGTCACTCGAAGAAATCCGGGAGTTCACCGGGGCCGATTCACTGTACTATCTGAGCCTGGAAGGGCTCCTGGGGGTCTTCGGGGACTACGGCCGGAACTTCTGTGCGGCCTGTTTCGACGGGTATTACCCCATTCCGCCGGTGCGGGAAGACAGGTCGGCGGGCCGTAACCTTTTCGGCTGCCCGCCGGGGCCCGCAAACCGGTAAGGTGGTGTCGCAAATCACGGAAGAGAAGAGGAGCCTGACCTACGCCGATTCCGGAGTGGACATTCAGGCCGCCAACCGGGCCGTTGAACTCATGCGCCGGGCCGTCCGCGGGACTTATCGTTCCGGGGTGCTGACCGACATCGGGGGTTTCGGCGGCCTTTTCGCGCTGGACACCCGTAAATACCGGGAACCGGTGTTGGTTTCCGGCACCGACGGCGTCGGCACCAAGCTCCGGGTGGCGTTTATGCTCGACCGCCACGACACGGTGGGTATCGACCTGGTGGCCATGTGTGCGAACGACATCCTGGCCCACGGGTCCGAACCCCTTTTCTTCTTGGATTACCTGGCCGTGGGCCGCCTGGAACCGGAGAAGGTGGCGGCCGTCGTCGGCGGGGTGGCCGAGGGTTGCCGGCAGGCGGGCTGCGCCCTGATCGGCGGGGAGACGGCCGAGATGCCCGGTTTTTACGGCCCGGACGAGTACGATCTCGCCGGGTTTGTGGTCGGGGTGGTGGAGCGGAGCCGGGTGGTTACCGGCGCGGACATTCGTACCGGTGACGTTCTGGTCGGTTGCGCTTCCGCCGGACTGCACTCCAACGGGTATTCCCTGGCCCGCAAGGTGTTGTTCGAGGTCGGGGCGTATGACGTCGACAACTACCTGCACGCCCTGGGACGGACGGTGGGCGAGGAACTGCTGGTCCCGACCAGGATCTACGTCCGCAGTGTGCTGCCGCTGCTTCCCCGTTTCACGGTGCGGGGCATGGCCCACGTCACCGGCGGGGGCCTCCTGGAAAACGTTCCCCGCATTCTGCCCAGGGGGCTGGCCGCCCGGGTCAGACGGGGCTCCTGGCCGGTGCCGCCCGTGTTTGAACTGATCCGGGAATTGGGCGGGGTTGCGGAGTCCGAGATGTTTCGGACCTTTAACATGGGTATCGGGTTTGTGCTGGTGGTGCCGGCGGCCGAGGCCGGCCAGGTAGTGGACGCCCTGCGCGCGCAGGGGGAACCGGCCTACCTGATCGGCGAGGTGGTCAAGGGTGAAAACGACGTGCGGCTGGGGGATTGACGGATGATGAAAAGATTGCGGCTCGGCGTGTTGGCCTCCGGCCGGGGAACCAACCTCCAGGCGATTATCAACGCCACTGGGGACGGTCGCCTCCGTGCCGAGGTGGCCGTTGTGGTGGTTGATCAGGCCGGGGCCCAGGCCCGGGAACGCGCCAAGGGGGCCGGAATACCCGAGTTCTTTGTGGATCTCGGGGCCTACCCGGACAAACGGGCCTTCGAAGGGGAGATCGCGGCCATTCTCGACCGGCACGGGGTGGAACTCGTCTGCCTGGCCGGGTACATGCGCATTCTGACACCGGTGATGCTCGACGCCTACCGAAACCGGATCATCAACATCCACCCGTCGCTGCTGCCGGCTTTTCCGGGTCTTCACGCCCAGCGGCAGGCCTGGGAGTACGGGGTGCGTTATACCGGTTGCACCGTGCACTTCGTGGAGGAGGAGGTCGACGCCGGGCCGATTATCCTCCAGGCCGTGGTGCCCGTGTTACCGGACGACACGGTCGGAAGCCTCTCCGCCCGGATTTTGGAGCAGGAACACCGAATTTACGTTGAAGCCATCGGACTGTACCAGGCCGGGCTTCTGGAGATCGAGGGGCGCCGGGTGTTTGTCAAGAGTCAAGAATCCAGAATTCAGATAAGTGGAAGAAGAATCTAAGCATTTAGGTGACAGGAGACGGGAGTTAGGGAAGAGACCAGAGGTTAAGAGCCAGAGAGCCAGAATAAATAGGTGTTTAGGAGACAGACTGTCAACTTTTCTTGGGAGGCGGTCGATATGGCGGCGCAACGGGCGCTGGTCAGCGTATCGGACAAGCGTGGGCTTCTGAAGTTTGCCCAGGGTCTGGTCGACCTGGATATCCAAATTGTCTCCACCGGTGGGACGGCCCGGGTGCTCCGGGAGATGGGTTTCCCGGTACTGGGAGTGTCGGAGGTCACCGGTTTCCCCGAAATCTTGGGCGGCAGGGTCAAGACCCTTCATCCCCGGATTCACGGGGGGATCCTGGCCCGGCGGACACCCGACCACCTGGGGCAGCTCGCGGAGTTTGGGATCACCCCGGTGGACCTGGTGGTCGTAAATCTCTATCCGTTCAAGGAGACGATCGCCCGGGAGGACATTACACTGGACGACGCCGTGGAACAGATCGATATCGGCGGTCCGGCCTTGCTCCGGGCGGCCGCCAAGAACCACCGCCACGTGCTGCCGGTGGTGAACCCGGAGCGGTACCCCGAGGTGTTGGCCGCCCTGCGGGCCGGGGAGGTCGACGAGCGGATGCGCCTGGCTTTGGCGCGGGAGACGTTTGCCCACACCGCCCACTACGATGCCGTCATCGCCGATTACCTGGGCGATTTCCTGGACGAACGGGACCCGTTCCCGGCGGTGCTCACGCTGCCCTTTGAACGGAAGCAGACCTTGCGTTACGGCGAGAACCCGCATCAAGAGGCCGCCTTTTACCGCGACACCCGCCTGCAGGGGGCGTCCGTGACCTCCGCCGTGCAGCGCCACGGCAAGGAACTCTCCTACAACAACATCCTGGATCTCAACGCCGCCCTGGAACTGGTGCGGGAGTTCAACAGCCCGGCGGCGGTGATCATCAAGCACAACAATCCATGCGGCGCGGCCTGCCACGAGTCGCCGGCCGAGGCCTTCCGCCGCGCTTTTGCGGCGGACAGGGTGTCGGCTTTCGGCGGGATCGTGGCCTTGAACCGTCCGGTGGACGGGGAGACGGCGGCCGAGATGGCGAAGATTTTCCTGGAGGCCGTGATTGCTCCCGCATTCGGGCCGGAGGCCCGGGAAATCCTGACCGCGAAGAAGAACCTGCGGCTCCTGGAGACCGGAGAACTGACGCCGCTGACGGCGGACTGGCTGGACCTGCGCAAGGTGAACGGTGGTCTTTTGGTGCAGCAGGCCGACCGCCAGCTCATCCCCTACACCGATTTCAGGGTGGTGAGCCGGCGGGCGCCCTCGCCCGAGGAACTGGCCGAGATGGCCTTCGCCTTCAAGGTGGTCAAACACGTGAAGTCCAACGCGATCGTGGTCAGCCGGGACCGGGCGGTGCTCGGCGTGGGTGCCGGACAGATGAACCGGGTGGGTTCGGCGCGGCTCGCCCTGGAGCAGGCCGGTGAGAAGGCGCGGGGCGCGGTGCTGGCGTCGGACGCTTATTTCCCGTTTGCGGATACGGTGGAGTTGGCGGCGCGGGCCGGGGTGACGGCGATCGTACAGCCCGGGGGTTCGGTGCGGGACCAGGAGTCGATCGCGCTGGCGGACGAAAACGGGATGGCGATGGTGTTCACCGGCGTCCGCCATTTCAGGCATTAGGAGACCGCCCATAAACTTCGCCTGCTTTGTCATGCGCCGCCTCCCGGGCGCTCGCGTACCACCGGTACACGTCGCTTCGGTCGGCGTCGCCTTCGCGCGCCATGCTCGTTTCTGAACGGTCGTCACACCGCTTGTCGGGCACGGCAGGCTTTCTAGGGAAATTGGGGGGCGAAAAAGGGGACTGGGAGCCGATAAGGGGACTGGCTCCATTTTGGGTCAGTAACTGATCTCTTCCCGCTGGGACTTCGCCACCAAAATGGTGCCTGTCCCGCTTTTCGGCGGCAACGCGCAGACAGTAGAACCTTTTCCCGATTGGAGGAATGGACATGAGAGTGTTGGTGGTCGGCGGGGGCGGACGGGAGCACGCCCTGGTTTGGAAGCTGGCCCGGAGTCCCCGGGTGAGCGGGATCATCGCGGCGCCGGGGAATGTGGGAATCGCCCGGCTGGCCGAGTGCGTGCCGGTGGGGTCCGACGATATTCCGGGGCTCGTGGATTTGGCCCGGGGACGGGGCGTGGATCTGACTTTCGTCGGTCCGGAGGCGCCGCTGGCGGCGGGGCTGGCCGAGTGCGTGCCGGTGGGGTCCGACGATATTCCGGGGCTCGTGGATTT
>JACUUW010000127.1 GCA_014859075.1 Desulforudis sp. | reverse complement strand
AGGCCTTCGACCGTTGGATCGGCCGGGGTTGTGCCGGTTACGTGCCCCGCGATCGGTTTTCCCCGGTTCAAGCCGTGCATTTGATCCGTTCAGGCGGTGGGGTGCCGGTGCTGGCCCATCCCGGAATGGGCGGCGCGGATCACTTGATTCCCGAATTGGTACGGGCAGGCTTGCAGGGTCTGGAAGTGCACCATCCGGAACATGGTTCCGAAGACGTGGCCCACTACGCCGCGGTGGCCGAAAAGTTCCGACTGGTGGCTACCGGGGGTTCCGATTTCCACGGCCACGCGAGCCACGCCCGACTGGGGGCGGTGGTGGTCCCGCTTCAAGTGGTGGATGACCTCAAACTAAGGCAGACATAGTCTAACAAGGCCGCCAATTACATAGACTATAGCCATAAACTTCAGTTTTTGGGGGGCAGCAGATGTCGCACGACCTTGATTACCTGGAGAGACGGGTGCAGGAACTGGAAGACAAATTGCTTCAGTTGCGGTTGAGCCGTAGGGTGCTCATGCTCCTGCTGGAGCGCCAGGAGCAGGAAAAAGCCACCTTTCTGGAACGTCTCGAACGGGAAAATCGCCGGTTGCTGCGGACGAATCACCAGTACGCGCAGAGCCTGTTGCAGAAGAATCGGCAGATTCATGAGCTCGAGTCCAGGTTAGGGTTACAGGGCGGCCAGAAATCGGGGCATTAAACCGCTTATCCACAAAACTATGCACATAGTGGTAATTCCTGTTAATAAAATCATAACATGGTAGATTAGGACGGGACCGGATTGGGTCTCTTTTTTTTCTTCTGTTTCGTATGCTATAATTCAGGGCAAGAGGTGAGGGGAAGGGTGCGCATCGCGGTAATTGACGGACAGGGCGGCGGCATCGGGAAACACATCACCGAGAAACTCAGAAGGGAACTGCCGGAGGGGACCGAGATCCTCGCGCTTGGTACCAACGCGCTGGCGACCGTGGTGATGCTGCGGGCGGGGGCGAACGAAGGCGCGAGCGGTGAGAACGCGGTGGTGGTGAACGCCACGGCGGTCGACTTGATTGTCGGTTCGGTCAGCATTGTCGTTCCCAATGCAATGCTGGGGGAACTCACCCCGAAAATGGCCGAAGCTATCGCCCGGAGCCCGGCACCCAAAATACTGTTGCCCTTGATCCCCGGCCGGATTTCCCTGGTGGGGCTCAAGTCTGAACCCTTGCCCCACCTGATCGACGAACTGGTGTGGAAGGTGAGGGAGATGTCCGGCTGAGCGGGTGTTTGACCATAAAGGAGGATTTGCGTGGGCTGCAAGGTATTCTTTGTCAGGCACGGTGAAACCGTGTGGAATCACGCGTTCCGGTATCAGGGCCATGCCGATGTTCCCCTCAGCCAGTCCGGGATTGAGCAGGCTCGGGCGTTGGCCCGGCGATTGGCCGACCAGCGTTTCGAAGGTTTTTTCTCCAGCGATTTGGAACGGGCCTACGCCACCGCAGTCATCCTGGCGGAGCCGCACGGCGCGGCGGTCCACCGGGTGCCCGCCCTGAGGGAGATCGACTTCGGGGAGTGGGAAGGTCTGACCAGGGAGGAGATCATCAGACTCTACCCGGAAGTATCCAAGAAGTGGTGGTCGCGACCCCTGGAGACCCGCCTGCCGGGCGGGGAGACCCTGGACGAGGTGGCCACCCGGGCGGTGCACGTGTTGTGGGAGATCGCCACGCGCTATCCCGACGGACAGGTGGTCATCACCGCCCACGGCGGCACCATCCGCGCGAGCATCGCCCGCCTGCTGAAGATGGATTTGAACCAGTACTGGCGCTTGCGCCAAGAGAACGCCGCCCTAAGCATTGTGGAGCTATTTTCGCCTGACCGCGCTCAGCTGATACTGTTCAACGACTCCTGTCACCTCTAGAGCCTATTTCCATCAGTTGGTAATTATTTCATTCTCAATTGACACCAGAGCCTGCCAGGTGTTATAGTATATTCACATGAACGCTGAGTTCTCAGTATGCCGAGAAGCGGGGGACCCACTTACTTGGGGTGAATCCCGGCAGCCCGCCGGGTAGGGTCAGTCCTCCGACCCGAATCCGTCAGCTAACCCCGCAAGCGTGGGAAGACGGCGCAGATTCCAAGCCTGACCGCAGGCTGGGGTTTTGTGTGTAATTCCCCCGGAAAACTGAGGAAATCCGGGGTTTTATTTTGAAGAACGCTAGTGCGGGGGGTGTTTGGATGGCCACAAACCGAATCGACAGCGATTTCTTGACAGCTGAGGAGGAAAGGAGGCAATCCCTGCGGAGAGCCGAGGATCTGCGGCGGCACATTGACGACTATCTGGCAGCCCGGGATTCCATTTCCTGCGGTCGGGAGTGGGCCGACCAAATCGAACGCCACAAGGAACGATTGCTCAATTTGCTGGGCGGAACCGAAGACCACTGGCGGGACTGGCACTGGCAAATGCGGAACCGGATCAGTGACGTCGGTCTGCTGTCTGCTTTTATTGAATTGGAGCGGGAGACAATCCGGGATGTCGAGCGGGTTTCCCGTAGCTACCGGTGGGCCGTTTCCCCGTACTACGCCGCCGTGGCGGCGGCCGGGGGTATTGGGGGCCCGGTCTGGCGCCAAGCCGTACCCGCGGCGTGCGAGTTGGCTGACACCAAAGGTACTGCCGATCCGATGGCCGAACGGCTGACCTCGCCGGCTCCGGGAATCACCCGGCGCTATCCGGACCGTCTGATCATCAACGTGACGAACCAGTGTCCGATGTATTGCCGGCACTGCCAGCGGCGGCGGAACATCGGGGAGTTGGACCGACACCAGCCCAAGGAAGTCCTGGAAGCGGCGCTGGATTACATCCGGGCCAACCCGGAAATCCGCGACGTGCTCATTACCGGGGGCGACGCGCTGCTCTTGAGCGACAATCTGCTCGACTGGCTCCTGGATCAGTTGCACCGGATCGAACACGTTGAGATCAAGCGGCTGGGCACCAGGACCTTGGCCACCCTGCCCCAGCGGATTACGCTCGAGTTGTGTGCCGTACTGGAGAAGTACCCGCCGATCTACATCAACACCCAGTTCAACCACCCGCTGGAGGTGACGCCGGAAGCGGCCGCCGCGTGCGACCGTCTGGTCCGGGCCGGGGTGGTCTTGGGCAACCAGGCCGTACTGCTCAAGGGCGTCAATAACGATCCGCATGTCATGAAAAAGTTGAACCACGAGCTCCTGCGGGTGAAGGTGCGTCCGTATTACATCTTTCACGCGAAGTCGGTACGCGGCACCTCTCACTTCATCACTCCGGTGGAAGAGGGGTTGGAGATCATGGAGAAGCTGCGCGGCTACACTTCCGGACTGGCGGTGCCGACCTACATCATCAACGCGCCCGGCGGTTACGGCAAGACGCCGATTCTGCCGCCTTACGTCCTGGAGCACAACAAAAAGAAACTTGTTCTGCGCACGTGGGAAAACCGGATCATTCCCTACCCGAACGATCCCAGCGGTCATTGAGTATTCAAAAACCCCGTACAACGGGGTTTTTACTATTACGTGTAAATTACCGCCTTTGAGTTATCGTCCCCCGCTTGGCCCGCATAGGATTAGCAAGAGCAAATGGGGGCGAGGCGGTGGATGGACTCTTGCACAAACTAGTCCTCATATTTTTTACCGCTTGTGGCATGATCTTGGGCGCGTGCTTCATGGGGGCACTGGGGGCGTCCCTGGTGCGGGAGCCCCCGGTGACGGTAATGCTCCGAATTGCCCAGGAGGTGAAAATCTGGGCCATCGCCGCGGCCATCGGGTCCAGCTTCTATATTTTTGAAGCCTTTGAATCCGGCCTATTCCGGGGCGAGGTCAGCGCGGTCGTCCGGCAGCTCTGCTATGTGCTGAGCAGTCTGGCCGGTGCCCAGCTGGCCCACATGCTCATTCTGGTGCTGACCGGTGGTGGCCGGGAGTGAGGAGAATTCTGCGCCTGCTCGGCCCGGTCTTACTGGGCGTGCTCTTGGGGGCCAGCGCCATGGCGATGCAAACCAGCCGCCAGATCGAGCAGCTCATGTTCGCGGTGCGCGTGCTGAACGAAGAACTGGCTGCAGCCCGCCTGGAGATTGACGAACTCCGTTCCAGCCTCTCCTCGGAGCGGCGCGAGGTGGTAACCGGGATCAAGGTGGACATCCAGTTCAACGACGACCTGACCGCCATCGAGGAACGCGAGGCGCACCTGGCCATCGAGAAAAAGGTAAAGGAGTGGCTGGAGCCGCTCTACGGCGAGGAAGTAAGTAAACTCAACCCCCGAATGGTTCCCCGAATCGTCGACGGGCGGATCGTCGAGGTTGAGAACAAAATGTTCCAACTCACCACTAGGATCGTATTCGCGGGGGAAGAATTCATGGTTTACGTCGAAGCCGCTGTCCAGCGTCCTTCGGAGGAAGGAGACAAGACCAAACCCGGCCAATAAAACCCCGTCGCTCCGGACAACCTAAAATCAGGCTACTTGAAAAGGGGTGCCTGGCACTAACTTATTAACTTATTTGAAAAGGAATAGGGGACCGGCTACCGTTTTGGCGCTTGGCGAAAGAGAAAAAGGTGCCAGGCACTAACACGTGGGACCCGGAAGGAGGATAGGGCGTGGCGGCTGACAACATTCACGAACCGGAGACTTGGGCGCGGGTGCCATGGAGCACGCAGCCCAGCCTGAAATTGAAGTGTGACGAGGTCGGGGTCGACTTTGACCGGTTCATCGAGGATCTGCGGCTGGACTGGAGCGACGAGGACATAGCGCACGAATTTGATGTTCCGGTGGGAACCATCATGAACCTCCGGGAACATTTCATGCGTTTCGGCATCGATTCGGTCCAGGGCCAGGACTAGGGCGGCCGAATTTGGGCGGGGCCGTTGCGTGGTAACGTAAGGCCCCGCAGTACATGTCGCGATGAGAGTTGAATGACACGTCGGACCCTCCTGTGCTATAATTGTCGAATATAAAAATACAGCTGGGGGGGCGGGTTGTGTGATCCCGGAAAGGTTTATTGAGGAAGGCCTGACTTTCGACGACGTGCTACTGGTACCGGCGGCCTCCGAAGTGCTGCCGATGGAAGTGGAAACTGCCACCAGACTGACCCGGAACATCGCCTTGAACATTCCCTTGATGAGTGCCGCGATGGACACCGTAACCGAGGCGCGGCTGGCGATCGCCCTGGCCCGCGAGGGCGGCATTGGTGTGATTCACCGCAACATGAGCGTGAAAAAGCAGGCACTCGAAGTGGACAAGGTAAAACGGTCCGAGCACGGCGTAATCACCGACCCCATCTACCTGTCGCCCCGTAACACCATCCAGGAAGCGGCCACGCTCATGAGTCGTTACCGGATTTCGGGGGTCCCTGTCACCGAGGATGGTAAGCTTGTCGGGATTATCACCAACCGCGACATTCGTTTTGTTGAAGACTTCAGCGGACCTATCGAACCGGCTATGACCAGCCGGAACCTGATTACCGCTTCTGTAGGCACCACGCTGAATCAGGCGCGGGAGATCCTGCGCCGCTACAAAATCGAGAAGCTCCCGTTGGTCGACAAGGAAAACAACCTGTGCGGCCTGATCACCATCAAGGACATCGAAAAAATTCAGAAGTACCCAAAGGCTGCCAAGGACCCCCAAGGTCGGCTTCGGGTGGCCGCGGCCGTAGGGGTGACCAGGGACTATATGGCC
>JACUUW010000126.1 GCA_014859075.1 Desulforudis sp. | reverse complement strand
CGGTGGCCGTCTACCAGGCGGTCGCCGAAATCCTGGCGATGATCTACCGCCTCCGCGCGCGGCGGGAAATGCGCGCCGAGAAACGGCAAGTGGTCTTAAGTTAAGGGTCAGACCCCTAACTTAAAAGAAGCCGGAATTCAGAATCCGGAATTCAGGATTCAGAATAGGGGACAAAAGTCAGGGATCGGAAAATTTAAGTTAGGGGTCTGACCCTTAACTTAAACGGGAGGTTGGGCTTTGGCGGTATTAGCGGAAAGACAGGGTTGGGCGAAACGGTACGCCGACATGGTCATCGCCGGACTGATCATCGGGATCGTGCTCCTGATCATCATCCCGCTGCCGCCGGTTGCCCTGGACTTTTTCCTGATCATCAGCCTGGGGCTGGGGATGGTCATCATCCTGATCACCCTTTTCGTCACCGACGCGCTGGAGTTTTCGGTATTTCCCACCCTGCTGCTGATGGTCACCCTGTACCGGCTGGCCCTGAACGTTTCCTCGACCCGCTTGATCCTGGGCCAGGCCGAGGCCGGCCAGGTGATCGCCGCCTTCGGCCAGTTCGTGGTCGGGGGCAGCTATATCGTTGGTTTCATCGTTTTCATAATCATCACGCTTGTCCAGTTCGTGGTGATCACGAACGGTTCCAGCCGCGTGGCCGAAGTGGCGGCCCGGTTCACCCTGGACGCCATGCCGGGCAAACAGATGGCCATTGACTCGGACTTCAACGCCGGGCTGATCACCGAGCAGGAAGCCCGGGAGCGGCGCAAACGGTTGCAGCGGGAATCGGACTTTTACGGGGCGATGGACGGTGCCACCAAGTTTGTGCGCGGGGACGCCATCGCCGGTCTGGTGATCGTGTTTATCAATATCGTCGGCGGGCTGATCATCGGCATCGCCGTGATGCAGATGGAAGCGGAGCGGGCGCTGACCACCTTCACCATCCTGACCATCGGTGACGGGCTGGTGACGCAGATCCCGGCCATCCTGGTTTCCACCGCCACCGGCATTCTGGTGACCCGCGCTGTATCGGACGCCGGTTTCGGGCGGGACCTGTCCCGGCAGTTCATCAGTTACCCCCGCGTGCTGGTGGTGGCCGCGGTGGTCCTGGGCATCCTGGGCCTGATCCCGGCCATGCCGAACCTGCTGTTCCTGGGCATGGGCGGACTATTGGGATTCCTGGCCTACAACCTGAACCGGGAGGACCAGCGCCGGCAGGCGGCGGCGGCGGCGGAAGAGAGCGTGGAGGTGCTTGAGCAGAAGCGCGAGCCCGAAAACGTGCTGACTTACTTCCAAGTCGACGCGCTGGAGGTCGAAATCGGCTACAACCTGATCCCGCTGGCCAGCGAGGATCAGGGCGGGGACCTCCTGCACCGGGTGGCGGCCGTGCGGCGGCAGTGCGCTCAAGATCTGGGGATTTTCGTCCGGCCGATCCGGATTCGCGACAACCTGCAGCTTAAGCCGAACAGCTACGTTTTTAAACTTCGTGGCGTCGAGGCGGCCGAGGGTGAGTTGGTGCCCGGGCACTACCTGGCGATGGACCCCACCGGGGACCGGCGTCTCCGGGGTATCGCCACCCGCGAGCCGACTTTTGGACTGCCGGCTTGGTGGATCACGGCCGACACCCGGGAAGAGGCCGAAGTTGACGGCTTTACCGTGGTCGATCCGGCGACCGTACTGGCCACCCATCTTGCCGAGTTTATCAAGCGCCAGGGTCACGAGTTGCTTGGGCGCCAGGAAGTGCAGGAACTGCTCAACGTCGTGAAGGAGAGAAACGCGGCGGTGGTCGAGGAACTGGTGCCCGGCCTGCTTTCCCTGGGTGAGGTGCAGAAGGTCCTGCAGAACCTGCTCAAGGAGCGGGTACCGATCCGGGACCTGGTGTCCATTCTGGAAGGGCTGGCGGACCGGGCCCGGCAGGAGCGGGACGAGGACGCGCTGACCGAGGCGGCGCGCAAGGCCCTGTCGCGCACCATTTCCCGGCTGCACGCCGGGGACGACGGCAAGCTGCGGGTAGTCACCCTCCACCCACGGTTGGAGCAGAAGCTGATCGACGCCGTGCAGCCGACGGCGCTGGGGCTTTTCCCGGTGCTGGAACCGGGGGCGGCGCAGAAGGTGATCCAGAACCTGGGGGATGCGTTCGAGCGCGTCCAGGCCAAAGGCTATTCCCCGGCGCTGTTGTGCTCGAGCCGGATTCGGCTGCCCCTGCGGCGTTTGACCGAGCGACATTTCCCGCACCTGTCCATTCTGGCCCTGCAGGAAATCACGGCCCAGGTGGAAGTGGAGGCGGTGGGGACGGTGACCTGGGATGAAGATTAAGCGTTACGTGGCGCGGGACATGACCGAGGCCATGAAACTAATCAAGGTCGACCTCGGTTCGGAAGCGGTGATCATCTCCAGCCGGAAGGTCCGGTCCCGGGGATTCTTCGGTTATTTCCTGCCCCGGCGTCTGGAGGTGACGGCCGCCCTGGACGAGCCGCAGGTCCAGCAACACCAGAACCAGGCGCAGGAGGCGGTGGCCGCGGCCGCGGGTGGTTTCCGGTCGGCGCTGACCACCGCCACGCTGCCTTCCTGGACCATCCCGCCCGATCTCCGGGCGGCGTCCGCCGCCGAAAAGACTCCGGTGACGCAACTGCACCGGGAGTTGACAGAGATCAAGGACCTGCTGACGCGGTTCTCCCAGGGGCGTTCCCCGGACCCGGAGGGCGACGAAGCCTTCTTTGAGACCTGGCAGCGCCTGCTGGAGGACAGCGAAATTCAGCCGGAGTACATCGCCGAGTTGATGAAAGAGCTGCGCCGCCAGGTCGACCCGGCCGACGTCCGGCGCAACGACCTTGCCCGGCTTTGTCTCCAGAACGAAATCGTCCGCCTGGTCGAGCCGGCCTACGCCCAGGAGAGCAGAAGCCGGGTGCTGGCCTTCATCGGCCCCACCGGGGTGGGCAAGACGACCACGCTGGCCAAGATGGCCGCGCAGTATACGTTGTTTCACGCTAAAAACTGCGCGATCATCACCATTGACACCTACCGGATCGGGGCCGTCGAACAACTGAAAATCTACGCGGAGATCATGGGCGTGCCGCTGGAGATCGCCATGACGCCCCGGGATTTCCAGGAAGCGGTCCACCGGCACCGGAACAAGGACTTCATCCTGGTCGATACCGCCGGCCGGCCCTCGCACAACAGTGAGAAGGTGGCCGAACTCCGGTCCTACTTCGACACGCTGGACGAACCGGCCGAGGTAATCCTGGTGCTCAGTTCCAACACCAAGCACCGGGACCTGGTCCGGAGCGTGAAGCACTTCGGCAAGGTGAATTACTCCCGGTTGATCTTCACGAAGGTGGACGAAACCGACACGCTGGGTTGTATCCTGAACATCATCTGCCACACCGGCCTGCCGGTGACCCAGATTACGGACGGCCAGAACGTGCCGGACGATATTCAGAGCCTGTATCCAAAAAAGTTGGCCAAGCTCCTGACGAAGGGTGTGGAACCGGATGCGTGACCAGGCTTATAAACTCCGTTCCCTGGCCCACCGGGTGATCCGGCCGGGGGCCCAAATCGACCCGGCCGCCACCCGGGTGATTGCGGTCACCAGCGGGAAGGGCGGGGTGGGCAAGACCAACCTCTCGGTCAATTTGGGCCTGACCCTGGCCCGAATGCAGAAGCGGGTGTTCCTGTTCGACGCCGACCTGGGGCTGGCGAACGTCGACGTGCTCCTGGGGTTGACGCCGGCCCACACGCTGTACGACGTCCTCTACCGCGGCAAACGGCTGGAGGAGATCGTGGTCTCGGCGCCCTTTGACATGCGGATCATCCCCGGAGGCGCCGGCATTCAGGAGTTGGCCAATCTGGACAGCTCGCAGCGGGCGCGGTTGATCGACATGCTCTCGTACCTGCGCAACGCCGAGTTTTTGCTGATCGACACGGGCGCGGGAATCTCCCGGAACGTGCTCGGCTTTGTCGCGGCCGCCCGGGAAGTCATCCTGGTGGTCACCCCCGAACCGACGTCGCTGACCGATGCTTACAGCCTGATCAAGATCCTGGCCCGCTACAAAATACACAACGAAATCACGCTGGTGGTCAACCGCGCCACAAGTGAACGCGAGGCCGGGGAGGCGGCGGCCAAGCTGCAGTTGGTCTGCCGCAAGTTCCTGAAGTTCGGGGTGCGGCACGTCGGTTCCATCGCCGAGGACCCGGTGGTGGTCCGGGCGGTGAAAACCCAGGAGCCGTTCGTGTTGACCGAGCCGCACTCGCCGGCGGCCCGGGAAGTGCAAAGCATCGCACGCTACCTCTTAAGCGGTGAAGTCCAGCCCGAAACCGGCGCGGTGGACAACTTCATCGGCAGGCTCATCCGCCTGTTCAGGTAGTTCAAAGGTGGTATCGCGGATGCGGTTGGAAATCGGCCAAAAGCTGTACATGAACCGGGACGAAGATTCGGAAACCTACGTCACCTCGCTCCAGGACGTCAGTCAGGGGCAACTCCTGGTCGGCGTGCCTTATTACCGCGGCCGCCCCCTGGTGCTGGGGCGGGGCGACGGGGTGCTGGTGACCTTTGTGTCGGATGAGGGTATCTTCCGTTTTCCGAGTACTTACCTGGGGCGGAGGATGGATCAGATTCCGCTTTACCTCCTGGACCGGCCGAGAGAGGTGGAGCGGATCCAGCGGCGGCGGATGGTGCGCCTGCCGGTCACCCTGGAAGTCCGCGGCGCGGAGAAACCGCTATACGGGGCGCCGGAGGGTTTCGAACACTGGTTTACGTCAGACCTCAGCGGCGGCGGCGCGTGCCTCATCACGGACCGCCGGCTCACCCCCGGAACGAGACTGATTCTGGAATTTTCCGTATCCGGCCCGGGGCGGCCCCGCAGGATCAGCACGCTGGGAAGGGTCCAGCGTTCGGTCAGGCTGGAGGACGACGAGTTGAACCGCTACGCGGTGGGCGTGGAGTTCCAGGAGTTGTCCAAGGCGGGTGAGGACGCCATTGTCGCCTTCATCTTCCGGAAGATGGTGGAGGAAAGACGAGCGCGGTAGCCGGCGGACCCACGACCGTCGATCGGCCGCCGGCGCTTGGAACCAACGACCAACGACCGAAAAGTGAGGTGTCCGCATGGCCATGGAGGTTTGGGAACAATACCGGGAAACCCGGAGCGAGCAGCTGCGCGAACAGCTGATCCTGGACTATCTTTACCTGGTGCGGCACATCGCCGGGCGTCTGGCGGTCCGTCTGCCGTCCTTCATCGCCCAGGAGGACCTGGAGGGGTGGGGCGTCTTCGGCCTGATCGAGGCCGTGGAGAAATACGACCCGAACCTCGGCACCGACTTCAAGACCTTCGCCTACCACCGGATCCGCGGTTCCATCCTGGACGAGGTGCGCCGGCAGTCCTGGCTGCCGCGGTCGCTCTGGCACAAGCTACAGGAAATCAACGAGACCAGGGCGCACCTGGAGCGGGAAACCGGGACTTCGGTCACGGACGCCGAGGTGGCCAAGAGCCTGGGCCTGAGCAGCAAGGAGTTTCACCGCCTGGCCACGCACTTCTATGCGGTTTCGGTGATGTCCCTCGACGAGGTCCGGTTGGCCCAGGACGGTGAGCCGGTCCGCTGGGGGAGCTTGATCGAAGACACCGACAGCCCGGACCCGGTCGACCGCATCCTGGAGGAAGAAGACTATCAGACCCTGGTCACGGCCATCGGGCAGCTGGAGGAGAAGGACA
>JACUUW010000125.1 GCA_014859075.1 Desulforudis sp. | reverse complement strand
TGCCAGGCACTTCACTTTTTTTGAAATGCTCGGCAACTTTTCGTTCGGCGACTACTTCAAGGAAAAAGCGATCCCATGGGCGTGGGAGTTTGTGACGCGTGACCTCGGTTTGGCGCCGGAGCGACTGTGGATATCGGTGTACCTGGATGACGACGAGGCTTTTGGCCACTGGCGCGCGGCAGGTGTGCCCGCCGAGCGTATTGTCCGGCTGGGGAAGGACACCAACTACTGGGAGATTGGTGTTGGTCCGTGCGGGCCGTGTTCGGAGATCTATTACGACTACGGCCCGGGGTACAGCTGTGGGAGTCCGGACTGCGGGCTGGGTTGTGACTGCGACCGGTACGTGGAAATCTGGAACCTGGTGTTCATCCAGTTCTTTCGGGATGAGGCCGGAGATTACACGCCGCTGGCGAACAAGGGCATCGACACCGGGATGGGCCTGGAACGGGTGGCGTCGGTAGTTCAGGGAGTCCGGACCAACTTCGACACCGACCTTTTCCGCGGGCTGATGGACTACACGGCCGGGGTCATGGGTTTGGAGTACGGACGGGATCCCGAAATCGATACCGCTTTGAAGGTGATTGCCGACCACGGCCGGGCTGTCACGTTCGCCATCGCTGACGGGGTGCTTCCCTCAAACGAGGGCCGGGGCTATGTGATCCGCCGCTTGTTGCGGCGGGCGGTTCGGAAAGCGGTGTTGCTTGGACAGGATCAGCCGTTTATGGACGGGGTGGCCGGAGTAGTAGTCGACCAGATGGCCGGAGCCTATCCTGAACTGGAGGGCGCCCGGGAGAGTGTCCGGAGGGTGGTCCGGGTCGAGGAAGGACGGTTCCGGCAAAGCCTGATTCAGGGAACCGAAATCATCAACCGCTTAATCGACAGGGCGCGGGCGGAGGGCCGCGTCGGCTTGGAAGGAGCCGCCGCCTTCCAACTGTACGATACCTACGGTTTCCCACTCGAACTGACCAGAGAAATTTGTGCCGAACAGGGTTTGGCCGTCGACGAAGCCGGCTTTGAGGCCGCGCTCAAGGTACAACAGCGGAAAGCACGTGAGGCACGGCGTGAAATGAAGTACCTCGATGAGCGGGAGGCTTTCTATCAGACCATCCGCGACGAAGTGGGTCCGACCCGGTTTGTCGGCTACGAATTGCTGCTGAGTCAGGCGACTGTGCTCCGCCTGATCCGGGACGGACGGCGCGTGGAGGCGGCGGGGGCGGGAGACCGGATCGAGGTTTTTCTGGACGTAACGCCCTGTTACGCGGAGTCGGGCGGCCAGGTGGGCGATGAGGGAATCATCGAAGGGGTGAGCGTGCGCGGGCGGATTGAAGAGACGGTGGCGCCCGTACTCGGCTTGTACGCGCACACCGTGGTGATCGAGGAAGGGGTGCTCCAAGAGGGGGCACAGGTCCGGGTTGCGGTGACGGGAGCGCGGCGCGGTGACATCTGCCGGAATCATACGGCCACTCACCTGTTGCACCGGACGCTGAAGGAGGTGCTCGGAAACCACGTGAACCAGGCCGGTTCGCTGGTGGCGCCGGAGCGCCTGCGTTTTGACTTTACACATTTTCAACCGGTTTCGGAGGATGAGTTGGCCGAACTGGAGGCGCGCATCAACGAGGCTGTGTTCTCCAACCTGGAGGTGGAAACGTTCGAGACCTCCTTTGGGCGGGCTCGGGAACTGGGGGCTGTCGCCCTGTTCGGTGAGAAATATGGGGATGTGGTCCGGGTGGTGCAAATCGGCGACTACAGCCGCGAGTTATGCGGGGGAACGCACGTCCTTTCGACCGCCCAGATCGGGCTGTTTAAGATCACGGCGGAGGCCGGTATCGGGGCCGGACTGCGACGTCTGGAGGCCGCGACCGGCAGAGGGGCGCTGGAGTTGTTGAACAGCCGGAACAAGCAGTTGAGCCGGATCGCACAGGCGGCAGGGGTGCCGGTCCAGGATCTGGTCACAAGGGTCGAACGGCTGACGGATGAGTCGAAGGAGCTCCAACGGGAAAACGAACATCTGAAGGACCGGCTCCGGGTTTTCGAGGTGAAGGAAATCCTGGATCGGACCGGTACCCACAACGGGGTCAACGTGCTGGCGACGAGCGTACGGGCCCGTGACATAGCGGAACTCAGGGGCATGGTCGACTTATTGCGTGACCGTTTAGGATCGTCGGTGATTGTACTTGGTTCAGTCGTGGAAGGCAAGGTCAGTCTGGTGGCGTCGGTAACGCCGGACTTGGTGCCCCGCGGGGTGCATGCCGGGACCATAGTCAAGGAAGCAGCCGCCGTTGCCGGTGGCGGCGGGGGCGGCCGGCCCGAAATGGCCCAGGCCGGCGGGAGAAGGCCCGACAAGCTGGCGGAGGCCCTGGAAAAGGCCCGGGAGGTGGCCCTGCGCCAGATGGGTTAGAACAGGGATGTTTTTTTGATGCATCGGGAAGGAAATGTTTGCCGTTCTGAAGAAGTAATCGGGCATGCAGTCGATGCGCTTGCGCATTCCTGTAGTTAAGGAGGTTTTAGGGTGACGAACCGCGAGCTTCCAGATCAAACCGTCCGATTTGAGCGGAAGGCGGAAGATGAAAACGCCGCGCACGAAATCCTCCTGGCCGTCTATCATGCCTTGAAAGACAAGGGCTATAATCCTATAAACCAGATGGTCGGGTATCTGCTTTCCGGAGATCCTTCATACATTACGAGCCACCGTAACGCGCGTAACCTCATCAGGCGCCTCGAGCGTGATGAATTGCTCGAAGAACTGCTCACAAAGTACTTGACCGGCAAGGGCCCTACCACAGAGTAGGGCCTGACTGTGTAAGGTTAAACGATGGAATACCGCCGACTGGGACGCACCGACCTGTTTGTTTCCCGGCTCTGCTTCGGTTCACTGACGGTCAGTCCTCTACAGGCCAACCTGCCCGGACGAGAGGCCGCACGCGTGCTACGTTACGCTTTGGAGTCCGGCGTCAACTTTGTGGATACGGCTGAACTCTACGCCAACTACGACCAGATCCGGGCAGCGCTGGTCGGTATCAGTGACCGGGTGGTTGTGGCGACCAAGTGCTACGCGTACCGGCGGGACCAGATGGAAAACAGTCTCGGTTACGCCCTGCGGGCCCTCGGCCGCGACTATATTGATATCTTCATGCTGCACGAGCAGGAGTCGGTGTTGACCCTGGCCGGACACCGGGAAGCGTTGGAATACCTGGTGGAGGCAAGGGAAAAGGGTGTCATTCGTGCCGTGGGGATTTCGACCCACCACGTGGCGGGTGTGGAGGCGGCTGCAGGCGATCCGGATATCCAGGTCATTCACCCGATTGTCAACCGGTGCGGGATCGGCATCAGAGACGGCGATGCCGCGGACATGGTCGCGGTCATCCGGCGGGCGGTGAAGAACGGCAAGGGCGTATACGGGATGAAGGCGCTGGGCGGAGGACACCTGCTGGACGATCCGGAGGAGGCCCTGCGATTTGTCCTTTCCTGTACCGAGATCGCCTCGGTGGCCGTGGGGATGCAGTCGGTCCTGGAGGTTGAGTACAACCTACGCTTGTTTTCCGGGCTGTCTGTACCCGAGGGATTACGGGCGATTCTCAGGCGTCAGCCCCGTCGGCTCCTGGTGGAGGATTGGTGCCGGGCGTGCGGTGAATGTGTGAAAAGGTGTTCAGCCGGGGCACTCTATATCGGGGAGGACGGTCGAGCGACGGCCCGACCGGCGGTGTGCAACCTGTGCGGATATTGTGCGGCGGTTTGTCCGGAATTTGCGATCAAGGTGATTTAGTTGCGTTTCATGGGGCTCGATGTGGGTGACCGGAGAATCGGGGTGGCCCTGAGCGACGAACAGGGGCTGATCGCGTTTCCCCTGGAAGTGATCGACCGAACCTCCCGGGCTGATGACGTGCGGCGGATCAAGGAACTCGTTGAACGGTACGGAGCACAGCGGGTAGTGGTCGGTGTGCCGAAAACGCTTTCCGGCCGGCTTGGTCGCCAGGCCGAAAAGGTGCTCAAATTCCTCGAGGCACTGCACACGGCCTTACCCGTACCGGTTGTTCCCTGGGACGAACGGTTAACAACCGTCCAGGTGGAAAAACTACTTGTCAGTGCCGATCTGAGGCGTCGGAAGCGACGAAAAGTGGTCGACAAGCTGGCCGCCAGTTTGATCCTCAATTCCTACCTCAGTTCCCTGAAATCCGACGAGACCACTTGACGTTCAAGGCGCCGCCAACTAGAATACTCATAATTTGGTGAAGGAGTGAAGACCGTGACTATGGCGGAAGAGGTCATTACCCTGGTTGACGAAGAGGGCGCCGAACACGAGTTCAACGTGCTTGACATCCTGGAAGTGGAAGGAATCGAATACGCCATTTTAATCCCGCTGGGCGACGAGGATCAGGGTGACGAAGTAGTGATTTTCAAGTTCACCGAAGATGAAGAGGGAAATGAGATCCTTGTTGAAATTGAGGACGAAGAATGGGAGAAAGTCGCTGATGCCTGGCAGGACAAAGTCGGTAGGGAGCATTAGGGGGAAGGGCCGTGTCGCGGCTTCGCATCCTGTCATCGGTGCTTGGCATTTTCGCAGCATTAGTCGTGATCATCGTGGGGGCTTTCTGGGGTGTCGTCACCGTTGAAGGCAGGTCGCCCATTGTTGTTCCCGGGGTATCGGTTTACGGAGTGCAACTGGGTGGCCTTACCGAGCAGGAATGCCGGAAAACGGTTACGGAACTGGAGGCGCGGCTCCGGGCAACACCAATCACGGTTATCCAGGGGGACAAGACTTGGCAGGTCGAACTTGGCCTGCTGGGTTTACGGCTGGACGTTGACCGGATTACCGGCCAAGCCCTGGAGGCCGGGCGCTCCGGCTTTTACGTGTCACAACTTCTGGAACGGAAGCGGATCAGCCGTGACGGACTGGCACTGGGGCTGGAAGCCGGTTTCGAAGAACAGAATTTTCGCCGGGTGATTGAAGGCATGACCGCCGATGTCACCCGTCCACCAGTAGATGCGAAATACCAGATCGGCGACGACGACCTGGTGGAGATCACGCCGCATCAGGAAGGGTGTCAGGTCGACTTTGAGCAGCTGCAAGCCGAGGTGCTCGGACAGCTTCAGCGGGGGGACACCAGAACCCCGGTGGGCATACCCCTGATTCACATCGTACCGGAGCATACGACACAAGATGTGGAGGCCATGGGGCTGACCGGGTTGCTGGCGAAGTTCACGACCAGCTACGACCCCACGGCGATAGACCGGTCTTATAACATCAATGTGGCGGCTGGTGCTTTAAATAACCTTTTGATCGCTCCCGGCGAGATCGTTTCGTTTAACCGTATCGTGGGTCCCAGAAGCAGTGAAGCCGGTTACCGGACGGCACCGGTGATTATTGAGAACGAGTTTCAGGAGGGATTGGGAGGTGGGGTCTGTCAGGTGTCAACCACCGCCTATAACACGATCCTGCTGGCAAATTTGGAAATCCTGGAACGCAAGAACCATTCGCTGCCCGTGAGCTATGTACCGGTCGGACTGGACGCCACGGTGGTCTATGGAGCCGTTGATTTTAAATTCCGGAATAATGCAAAGTCATATGTCTATCTAAAGACGGAGACGGGTAACGGGCGGCTGACGGTAAAGGTGTTCGGCGACACCCGCGAACATCCGCGGATCGAAGTGAAAAGTTGGATCACGGAAACCCTGGACTATCGTACGATTCGAGAGGACGACGAAAACCTTGAAGAGGGCACGGAAGTGGTGAAGCAGGCCGGGA
>JACUUW010000124.1 GCA_014859075.1 Desulforudis sp. | reverse complement strand
GGAAAAGGCACCGGACCTATACAACTTCTGCAAGAACTTCAAGATGAACATTGAAGACACTGAAGAGTTTCTTTACGGGAATCAGGAAGAAGGCAAAGACCTTGAGGATTTGGCCAGAGCCTGGATCGAGGAGCACCGTGACGAAATCGACGCTTGGTTGAACGGGTAAGTCCTGAGACCGAGCGAGGATGGTCTACATTGAGCATTATCGAGGTGCGAAACCTCTATAAGGTTTTCGGTAAACACCCGCAAAAGGCCCTGGAAATGCTGCAGAAAGGCCACAGCAAGACGGAAATCATGGCCGAGACCGGACAAACGGTCGGCATCTGCAACGTCTCCTTTGCGGTGGAAAAAGGGGAATCTTTTGTGGTCATGGGTCTTTCAGGCAGCGGCAAGTCCACCTTGATCCGCTGCCTGAACCGGCTCATCAAACCTACTGCGGGCAGTGTCTTCATCGATGGCGACGATATTACGCGGCTCGACCATAAGGAACTGCAGAACCTACGCCGTCGCAAGCTGAGCATGGTTTTCCAAAGCTTCGCCGTTTTTCCACATAAGACGGTCTTGGATAATGCCGCTTTCGGCTTAAAAATGAGGGGCGTCCCTGCCGCCGAGCGTGAACGCAAAGCGCTTGAAGCCTTGGAACTGGTAGGATTAAATGGCTGGGAACGGGTCAGACCCCCGGAACTCAGTGGGGGTATGCAGCAGCGGGTGGGTCTGGCTCGGGCCCTGGCTACGGATCCGGAGATCCTATTGATGGACGAGGCCTTCAGCGCCCTGGATCCTCTGATCAGGAAAGAGATGCAAAACGAGTTGCTGGCGTTGCAGGGCAGGATGCGTAAGACTATTGTCTTCATCACGCATGACCTGGATGAGGCCTTGCGGATCGGGGATCGTATTGCCCTGATGAAGGACGGGGCCGTGGTGCAAATCGGCACCCCCGAGGAAATCCTGACGTCACCGGCCACGCATTACGTTGAAAAATTTGTGGAAGACGTGGACCGCAGCCGGATTTTCACGGCGGAAATGATCATGCGGAAACCATCGGTCGTGGTTGTTTGCCCTAAGGACGGACCGCGCGTTGCCCTTCACCGGATGGAGGAGTACGGTATTTCCAGTGTCTTTGCGGTTGACAGGAACCAACGGCTTGAGGGTCTGGTTATGGCCGAGGATGCCCTGAAGGCCGTGGAGCAAAACCAGAAGGATCTGGGGCAGATTCTAGTGCGCGATGTGCCCACAGTTCTGCCACCGACACCCCTGAGGGAGTTTTTTGCCCTCCTCACCGGAAAGAGCATGCCTCTCGCCGTTGTCGACGGGCAGAAAAAGCTGTTGGGGATTATTGTGCGTGGATCGGTGATGGCCAAGCTCGCAGGGGGTTACACTGATGATTGAGTTTTACATCCCGGTGGCCGATTGGATCAACGCCGGCTTCGAAGTGGTCAGTTATCATCTCAGCCCGACACTGCGGTCACTGAGTGCTTTTCTGGAAGTACTAATCAGGCAGTTTGAGAAGGCTTTATTGTGGCCGCCGGAAGCGTTGGTCATGGCGGCGGTTGGGTTATTGGTTTGGCGTTTGGCTGACCGGCGGCTCGCTGCTTTTGCGATATTGGGGTTACTGGCGGCCTACGGCATGGGTGTCTGGAAAGAGACCATGGCTACGGTCGCCCTGGCGCTCTCCGGCACCGCGGTTTCCTTGATGTTCGGGATTCCTCTGGGGATTATTGCTTCACAAAGTGAGCTGGCGGAGCGAATTATCAGGCCCGTGCTCGATTTCATGCAAACCCTGCCTAGCTTTGTTTATCTGATTCCGGCTGTAATGTTCTTCGGGATGGGTAAAGTGGCGGCCCTTGTGGCGACGATGATCTTTGCAATGCCACCGGCGGTCCGTTTGACCAATCTGGGCATTCGGGAGGTGTCCCGTGAGATGGTTGAGGCCGCCCGGGCTTTTGGTTCAAGCCGTTGGCAAACGCTGAGCGAGGTACAGTTGCCTTTGGCTTTGCCGACAATTATGGCCGGGGTGAACCAGTGCATTATGATGGCCCTGGCGATGACGGTTATTGCTTCCATGATTGGGGCCGGCGGCCTTGGCATGGTCGTCCTGCGTTCAATGCAGAGCCTGGACATCGGAATGGGGGCCGTTGGGGGTCTGGGCATCGTGATCCTGGCGATTCTCCTTGACCGCTTGACTGAAGCAATAACCAAAAAACAGGAGGCACGTAAAAGGACCGCATAGTTTACTTGGGACCGGCGGTAGGCAGCGGTGAGGGACACGAGCCGAATGGCGGACAGCCCCAAGCTTCTCTTGCCGGGAGCGGCAGGGTTTTGCTATAATCATAAGTTATCCGGAATCTGCGGCGGGGGTTGACAATGTTGGAACTGGAGCGGCAGCTGGAAATCATCAGGCGAGGCGCAGTGGAGATCATCCCCGAGGATGAATTGGTGGAAAAACTCCGGCGTTCCCTGGCCACGGGTCGGCCGTTGAAGATCAAACTGGGGCTGGATCCCACGGCGCCGGACATCCACCTGGGTCACACCGTGGTGCTACATAAGCTGAAGCAGTCTCAGGACTTGGGGCACGAGGTTATTCTGGTCCTTGGGGATTACACGGCCCGGATCGGAGACCCATCGGGGAAAACTGAAACCAGAAAGCCTTTGACTAAAGCCGAGGTGTTGGCCAACGCCCGAACCTACGAGGCGCAGGTATTTAAAATCCTCGACCCGGAGCGTACGCGGGTGCGGTTCAACAGCGAGTGGCTGGCGCCCCTGGATTTCGCCGCGGTGCTGGAGCTGTCTTCCAAGTATACGGTGGCCCGGATGCTGGAGCGGGACGATTTTGCCAGACGGTTTCGCGACGGGTTGCCGATCAGCATTCATGAATTCTTCTACCCGCTGATGCAGGGCTACGACTCGGTGGCGCTGGAGGCCGACGTTGAGTTGTGAGGTACCGACCAGAAGTTCAACCTCCTGATGGGACGCACGTTGCAGAAGGAGTACGGTCAAGAGCCCCAGATCGCCCTGACCATGCCTTTGCTCGAGGGTCTGGACGGCGTCCAGAAAATGAGTAAGAGCTTGGGCAATTATGTGGGCATTAATGAACCCCCGCAGGAAATGTACGGCAAGCTGATGTCTCTGAGCGACAACCTGATGGAACGCTACTTTGAGCTGGTGACGCCGGTGCCCCTGGAAGAACTGCGGCGGATCAAGGCCGCCCTCGCGGCCGGCGCCGTTCACCCCCGTGATCTGAAGATGCGCCTGGCCCGCACCGTGGTGGAGACCTATCACGGTCCGGATGCGGCCGGTGCCGCTGAACGTGAGTTCAAGAATGTTTTTCAGGAACGGGAATTGCCAAGTGATATCCCCGCCTTCAGGGTGCCGCGGGAGGCATTGGAGAACGGCCGGGTTTGGCTGCCGCGGCTCCTGGTCCTTGCGGGCCTGGCCCCCAGCACCAGTGAAGCGCGCCGCTTGATCAAGCAGGGGGGCGTGAAAGTGGACATTGTCAGGATCGATGACTCCAATGCCGAGATCGAACCCAGACCCGGGACGGTGATTCAAGTCGGCCGGCGTAAGTTCGCCAGATTGGAGGAATAGTGCGGATCAGCCGAAGACCCTTGTTGCCGCGAGCGGCCGGTTTCTTTTTCTCTCCCGGGGAAAGAATCAGAGTGAAAGAAAAGCCGGGAGTGATTTGCTATCGGACGCAGGCGGGACGCCGTCAGGGAATTGAAGTCGGTGCTTCGGAACGAACGGAATGACCAGGTTGGGTTCATCCTGGACCCGCTCCGTCCTTACGACCGGGCTGAGGTTCTCCGGCGACTTGAGCCTGCCCAGCAGGAGCACCTTTTTTCGGTAATGCGCACCGCCCTGGCCGCCGACATCTTTCAGGAGCTCGAACGTGAGGAACAGCTAAGACTGCTCAGAATGATCGGTCCCGAAAAGGCGGTTTCGATTCTGGACGAAATGTCGTCCGACGATGCGGCCGACCTGCTGGCCGAGTTGGAATACCCGCACCGCCGACAGCTGCTGTCCCTGTTGCCGAAGGAGGAAGCCAAGGAACTTCGTTCACTGCTGGCCTACCCGGAACAGAGCGCGGGCGGCATCATGACCACTGAATTGCTGGCCTTTCCGGCGCACCTGACGGTTCAAAAGGTCTTCAAGGAACTCCGCCGGGTTTCCCGAGAAGCCGAAACCATCTACTACCTTTATGTGGTCGATGAGGCGGAGCGTCTGGTCGGCGTGCTGTCGGTCAGGGACCTGATCCTGGCGGAACCCGAGGCCAGGTTGGACGAGATCATGATTCGGGACGTTGTATCGGTCAGGGTGGATGACGACCAGGAAGAGGTGGCCCGGGCGATTGAACGATACGATCTCCTGGCAGTTCCGGTCGTCGACCGGCACGGGGTGCTGGCCGGCTTTGTGACCGTGGACGACGTGATCGATGTGATCACCGACGAGGCCACCGAGGACATTTCCCGGCTGAGTGGCATAAGCGGACAGGTGACCGGGGTTGACGACCTGCGGGTGGGCGCGGTGGATACAGCGCGCAAACGTTTACCGTGGCTCGTGTTTCTACTCTTTGTCGGCCTCATCGCCGGCCGGATCATCGCCCAGTTTGAGACCACCCTGGAAACGGTGGTCATTTTGGCTTTCTTTATCCCGATGATCGCCGACATGGCCGGAAACACCGGTACGCAGTCCCTGGCCGTGACCGTCCGCGGCTTGGCCCTTGGGAAATTCCGTAATGGGGAGGTATGGCGCCTCATCCGCCGGGAAGCGGTCGTCGGCCTGATCCTGGGCGCCGTCAACGGGATCGCCATCGCCGCCATCGCCGCCGTCTGGCAGCGGAACATCGCCCTCGGCTTCGTGATCGGTTTTTCCCTCTGGTTCACCCTGATCGTCGCCACCATGATCGGGGCGATCGTGCCGCTGATCCTCAGCCGCTTCCGGGTCGACCCGGCGGTGGCTTCCGGTCCCTTCATCACCACCGTAAACGACATCGTAGGTCTGACTATTTACTTCACCACGGCCACGATCCTCATGGCCTACCTCATCTAGACCGCATCATTGCCCCGGGTCGCACATAATTATAGATATAATGTCACTAACCCCAAGGGGGTTTGTTGCGGTGTTTAGAAGGAGACGAAGCCGCGCGGTCCCTGCGCTGTTCATCGTGTTGGTGTTTGCCGCCGCGGTTTTCATCGCCGAGCGAGCCCTCTTCCCAACGATCCTGACCATGGCCAAGGCCCGGGCGGTGCAAACGGCGGTCACGACGGTAAACGGAGCAATCCGGGAACATCTGATCCAGACCGGGGTTGACTATCAGGATCTGGTCCAGTTGCACCGGAATAACGACGGTCGCATCGTGATGATGCAGGCAAACACGCTCAAGATTACCGAACTGGCGGCCGATTTTGCGCTCGCTTCGGAGCACGCCCTGATCAATCTTGAGCGCGAGAGCTTCTCCATCCCGGTGGGCCAGGTGTTGGGCAGTCAATTGCTCGCTACTTACGGTCCCAGAATTCCGGTGCGGATCATCCCGGTCGGGGCGGTACAGGTGGATATGGTCGACCGTTTCGAGGCGGCGGGAATCAACCAGACCCGACACCGGATTTACCTGGACTTGGACAGTTACGTACGCATCGCGGTTCCTTGGCAACAAACCGAGGTGCAAATCTCGACCCGGGTGCCGCTGGTGGAAAACGTCATCATCGGCGAGGTCCCCGACACTTTTGTGACCCTTGACGGCGGACTCTTAGGGGCCAGTTTGCTCAAAATGGCGGAAGGAGCATCCCGGTGACGAATAGCATCGGGCCAAAAGCGCACATTAATAAAGTTGAG
>JACUUW010000123.1 GCA_014859075.1 Desulforudis sp. | reverse complement strand
TGCGGCACCCGGTACCAGGCCTCGTAGACGTCCCGCGCGCTGAAACGGAAGTCGGCCCCCAGGTCGATCAGTTTCTTGCCCCCCGCCACCACTTCCCGGGCCACGTCCATGGAGTGCCCATGCGGCAGGGCGGTAAACAACACGTCCGCCCGGTCGACCAAGCGGGGCAGGTCGAGTTCTTCGCACTGGAGGTCAACGTAACCATTCAGGTGAGGGTAGACCCGCCAGTAGGGTTCGCCGCCGTATGTGCGGGAAGTAAGGCTGATCAGTTCGACCTCCGGATGCCGGGAAAGTAACCGTACCAGTTCCGCACCCGTGTAGCCGGTGGACCCGATGATTCCAACCTTGGTCAACGGCCCAACCCCTCCCTGAAGAATAAGTAATGCTCATAATTATACATAAGGGCTAATAGTTATTCAACCCCCGGTCGTATTTTTTAACTGGTTTCTGCCTAAAAAGTAGCGTTAAAAGCGATGTGCTGTGCCGGGACATTATCTTCAGTCACTGTGTCCGCGCCGCGGTCGGCTGTACCTTACCGGGTGGGGTTCGCACCCACTATAGAACACGACCTTGCTCGGCCGCACGGACAGTCCCCTTTCTAGCACTCTCCAGTCCTAACTGCCAATAAGGGGGACTGTCCCCCTTATTGGCAGTCTCCCGTATTGAGTGCCAAAAAGTAGTTTGTCCCTTTTTCTCTGTCGCTTCACACATCCCATCCTGCCCCGGAGCACACAGGCAAAGTCTTTCAGCGGACGCCCCTCGCTTGGTTATCCGTCCGTCAACCGGGCTTCCCCGACAATGTTGACGGGGTGGCCGCAGTAGAGGCAGCGGTTGTTCTCCTTCAGGTGCAGGGCGCGGATGGCGTATCCGGACCGTTCGATGACTTTTTTGCCACACTTGGGGCAGCAGGTGTAGCCGTTCTCCCAAACGTTGCCGAGGTAAACATAGGAGAGCTTCGCCCGGGCGATGTCCCGGGCGCGCCGCATGGTCTCCAGCGGCGTCGGCGGGGCGTCGAAGCGGTAGTTCGGAAAGTACCGGGACAGGTGCAGCGGGATCTCCCGGTCGAGCCCGGCGATCCAGGACACCAGTTCCCCGATTTCTTCCGGGGAGTCGTTTTCCCCGGTGATCAGGAGTGTTGTCACTTCCACGTGGCAATTGCGGACGGCCGTCTCCACCGTCCGCCGCACCGGGTCCAGGCGGCCGGCGCACATTTTGCGGTAGAAGTCATCGGTAAAGGCCTTGACGTCGATGTTCATGGCGTCGATGTACGGCAGCAGCCGGTCCAGCGGTTCCGGTTCAATGAAGCCGTTCGTGACCAGCACGTTTTTCAGCCCCGCCCCCCGGGCCAGCACGGCCGTGTCGTACACGAACTCGTACCACACCAGCGGTTCGGAATAGGTGTAGGCGATTCCGATACAGCGGGGACCCTGCTGCCGGGCCAACTCCACGATCTCCCGGGGCGTGGTCCGCACCGTCGAGGGTTCACCGTGGGCGATCTCCCAGTTCTGGCAGAACCGGCAGTGCAGGTTGCACCCGAACGTGCCCAGCGAGAAGATATCGTGCCCCGGGTAGAAGTGATACAGGGGCTTTTTTTCGATCGGGTCCATGCCGTAGGAGGCGACTTCGCCGTAGTTTACAGTATGCAGCTCCCCGTCTGCGGCGCGGCGCACCCGGCACACCCCGGTCTTACCGTCCCGGAGCACGCAGCGGTTCGGGCAGAGCAGACAGGTGACCAGCTTCTTGTCGGGATCGTAGGTAAAGAATTCTGCACGACGCAACGGCCCAACGCCTCCTTCGTTCTCAGGTGTACCGGGTGACGGTGAAGCGTTGGACGGTGACCGGAGTATCCGGGGAAATGCCCGCCTTACGCCGGCAAATGTCCAGTTGTTCCTCAACGGTGTCAATCCCCCCCAGGTCCGGCAGCAACACACCCGAACGGTTCCCGGCGGAAACGATCACTCCGTACTTCTTGGGGTCGAGGGTGGAAAGGTCCTCCACCGGTTCGGGCGGGGAGAGGACGTCGACCGAGTACTCCAGTTCGTCCAGTTCGTCACGGCGCACCGGCGGGAAACGCGGGTCGTGGTTGGCGGCCGCCGCGGCGTTTTGCAGGACTTCCTCGTGGATTGAACGGCAGACCGGTTCGATGGTACCGATGCAGCCGCGCAGTCGGCCGTGTTTCTTGAGCGACACGAACACCCCACCGGGTTTCTGAAACTCGGACGGAACTTCTTCAAGCGGAGGGGGCACGTGGCGGCGGAGGTTTTCGACCCGTTCCCGGGCCAGCCGCACAAGGTAGCTTCCCCCCGCGCGTTTGGCTGACGCCTCCCGCTCACGCGCCGCCGAATGCTCCGGCAAGACGTCCCGGCCGTCGGTTCGGGGCTCCCCGGGGACAAACGCGGCCACCGCGTAGCCCACGCCGAAGGGGGCCTCGTAGGAAAGCACTTCCGGTTCAAAGTGATAGCCGTCCAGCGCACCAAGCATCATGATAATCGGCCGGAGACCGCATTCTCCGGCTTCTTCGGCCAGGTCCCGGTCGATCTCAAGCAGTCCCCCGATGTCACCCCGGCCGAGCAGGTCGATCACCAGCGTATCAAATTCCCGGCCCTGCGGGCTGAAGCCGCCGGGGGCGTCGGGCGTCAACCGGTGCGACAAGTCGCCGCTTGCCACCAAGGCCACCTTCCGGCCCAGAGCCTCGGCCGCCTCGCGCACGGCCCGGCCGAAAACGAAAAGCTGCTCGCGGGGCAAAAAGCCGATGCCGGCCACGACCAGGGGAAGTTCCACCCCCGCCCGGCGCAGCCAGTAGAGGGGCGCGGTCAGACCGTGGTCCAAGCCGGTGTTAAACTGGTACCGGTAGCGTTTCGCCAGTTGCTCGTCCAACGCTATTGCGGGCAAACCGCCCAGTTCACACCGGGTCCGGATTTCGGCGGCCAATTCCTGGTCGTTGGGCAGGTCGAAGGCCACTTCCGGAGCTCCGAACGCGCCCAGATCACCCCGCAGGCGGGATACGGCGGTGATACCGATGACGTCGCCGAACACCGATCCGTGGGGCGTGATCATCACGAGGGTTTCCGCCCCGCTCTTCAGTATCCGGCCTCCGAGCTCCAGCAGGGCGTCCTGAGACGCCTTCGTGTCTTCGGCCCGCCTCCCCCCGACCGCGGGTACCATCACGGGCGGGTGAGGCACAACGCCGCACAGCACAATTCCCATGGGCCAGGCCTCCTCGGCTGGTAATTTCTTGCCTTATTCTATCCCAACCACAGGTTTTTTACCAGGCCGCCGTAGATAAAGTACCCGCCGAGCAGCACGAGAAAAGAACCGCACACCGCCAGAATGCCCCGGTAGACCGCCGGCGTCAAAAACCGCCCGCTCCCGGCGACGGCGGCGGCGACCAGGCTATACCAACCCAGGTCGGCCAGAATGTGGCCGGTGAAGAAGGCGGCGAGCCCGACCGTACCGTTATCCAGGGACTGGGTGATGAAGGTCAGGCCGACGGTGGCCCACCAGAGGGTGAAATAGGGGTTCGACAGGCTGACGACGATTCCCAGCACGACCAGCCGGGGTGCGCCGCCGGACACAGCCGGCGCACCGGTTTGGGAATCAGGTTCCCTGGTGACCGCGAGTTCCACCCGGCCAAACAGCGCGTCCCGGGCGATGCTGTAACCCATCCAGACCAGAAAACTGCCGCCGACCACGGCGATCACGGCGGTAACCTCGGACCGCATGAGGACGGCCGCCAGTCCGGCCATCAGGGCCACGATCAGGAAGCACTCGAGAACGGCGTGTCCCAAGACCAAAAGCGGCCCGGCCCGGAAGCCGTGCCGGGTCGTTTCGGCCACCGTCACGGTGAGCAGGGGCCCCGGCATCATGGCCCCGGTCAGACCCACAACCAGCGAGGTGACAAAGATCATTGCCAGCGACAACCTGTAGAACTCCCTTTCGACAGGCCTTTTTCACTAGTGAGACAACCCGTTGGTGCACGCCGGGGTAACACCACCCTGAGCGGCGGTCGGAAAGGTGTCTCCGGGAATCGGGCCCGGACCGGCGTAAAAACCGCGTCCCACGTACACAATATACAACAAACGGACTTTGGGCGGCAAGGGCACACAAGGGGGGGGTCCTGGTTGCAGCTATCCGCTTTTGAAATTTTCTGGATCGTCCTGATCCTGGCGGCGCTGCTGCCGGTGGTCCGGCAGCGGCAGGTGAACAAGGCCCGGGTCAGACTGATCCGTAAAATCGAGCGCAAGCAGGGTTCACGCCTGATCACCCTGATCCACCGCCAGGAGCTGATCAGCCTCTTCGGTATTCCGCTGACCCGGTTCATCAACGTCGAGGATTCCGAGCAGATCCTGCGGGCCATCCGGCTGACGCCCCCGAACCTGCCGATCGACCTGGTGGTGCACACTCCCGGAGGCCTGGTGCTGGCCTCGGAACAAATCGCGCGCGCCCTGTTGAAGCATCCGGCGAAGGTCACGGTGATGGTCCCCCACTACGCCATGTCCGGGGGGACCATGATCGCCTTGTCGGCCGACGAGATCATGATGGACGAAAACGCCGTGCTCGGCCCGGTCGACCCCCAGCTTGGGCAGATGCCGGCGGCCTCGATCGTGGAGACGGTGCGCCTGAAAGGGAAAGAGCGTGTTTCCGACCGTACGTTGATCATGGCCGACATCTCTTCCAAGGCCTTGAGACAGGTGGAAGATTTCGTATACTACCTGCTCGCCGGGAAAATGGAAGCGCCCACCGCGCGGGAGGTGGCCTACACCCTCGCCTCCGGCCAGTGGACACACGACTTTCCCATCACCGCGGAGAAACTGCAGGCACTCGGTCTGCCGGTCACCACCGGACTGTCCCGGGACGTCTACCGGCTGATGGAGATGTACCCCCAGCCCGGCCAACGCCGTCCGTCGGTTCAGTTCATCCCGGTGCCTTACGAAGAGGTGGAGGAGGAGGAACGCCGCCGCCGCTGATCATTGCCCGCCACTTCCAACCTCTCTCTCCTCACTTCTCATCCGGCATCACGTCGGCCTCGCCTTCACCCTCGTTCTTGACTACCGACACCCGCACCCGCGCCCGGTGCGGCAGGTAATGCCAGACCAGGACGCTGAAGTGGTCCCGCGTACCGGGGGCCACCCGGTGTACCTCACGCACCTTTTGCCCGTCGACCCAGGAGCTCGTCTTGTACTCCAGTTCCTGGTTCAAAAACGGCTCGACCCGGACCCTGATCTCTTCGGCCGTATCCTCGAGAAAGGTACGCTTACCGTCAAAACAGATGCGGCCGTGCAGCGTACCCAACTCCAAACGCGCCACCAGCATACCGCTTCGCCTCCCTCGGCGCCGCTTCTCCTCCATCTTGTGTACCAACCGGCGCGGCTATCCCCAAGTGGTTCGACTTCGATTCGCCGAAACCTCTTGTCGCCGTCGATTCCGGTCGGGAGCGGGGTCGAACGCAAACAACATTGGAAATGCACCCAGTCATCTGCAAAAAGCAAAAAACACCACTACCGGCGTTTATCCTGGCAAAAACCCGTTAAATCAAGGCACAAAACTAGGTTGAGAAATGCACCGTTTAGGACATGACCAGCACTGCTATCCAGCAAAAGGCGGCTAAGCCCAAGAACAGAAGGATACTGGGACTTTTCCACTCCATTGGCTTGATCCCCCCCGATAAATCGCTAATTATATTTTATCCGCTGGTGGACGCCAATTCAAGGCTTTCCTGAAAATTTTGCCCGCCGCCCCGGTTTTCCGGCTGTGCTTCAGTTTCTTCGTCGCCGGTACTCTCCTCCGTTTCGCCGGAACCGGCGGCTTCCCCGGCGTCACTCAAACCGGTTTGACCGGCGGTGAAGTACACCGTAAGGTTGTTGGGATCCCAATACACC
>JACUUW010000122.1 GCA_014859075.1 Desulforudis sp. | reverse complement strand
GACGACGTCAAACCCGGCAACCCAAAACAGCACGCCGACGCCCAGCATGATCGGCACCCACGACAGGCTGTCGGAAACGGCGATCCAGCCCGCCAGCGGGGTGCCGCCGAGCACCGCCCCGAGCCACAGATGACAGGTCCAGGTGATCCGCTTCGTGTAGGAGTACAAAACCAGGCCGACCACCGCCAGCGGGAAGAGCTTCACGCACATCGGGCTCAGCTGCGTGGCGGCCAGGAACAGAAGCGCCAGGGAGAGAACGACGTACACCCAGACCTCGGCCACGGACACAAAGCCGCGCGGCAGGGCCCGGTCGGCGGTCCGGGGGTTGGCGGCGTCCAGGTGCCGGTCAATGATCCGGTTTAAGGACATGGCGGCCGTACGCGCCCCGATCATGGCCAGGGTGATCCACAACAAGGTGTGCGCGTCCGGAATCCGCTGCTCCACCAGCACGGCGCCGATGTAAGCGAAAGGAAGGGCAAAGACGGTGTGCTCGACCCGGATCATCCGGGCGACAACCACCACCCGCTCCAGCATAACCTCTCCGCTCCCCCACCACGACAATCTAGACGGGCCGGGGTCTGGTGCCGACGTGCACCGCCGCCACGCCGCCGGTCAACTCGTAATACCGCACATCAGCGAGCCCGAACCCCAAAAACAGGTCCCGAACCTCGGCCTGGTGCAAAAATCCCGCCGCCGAACCAGCCAGGAAATCGTACGGTCCCTCGAATCCCAAACCCAACCGCCCCATCAAGGGCACCATCCGCTGCATGTACACCCAGTACACCTGTTTGAAACCCGGCACAACCGGCCGGGCCAGCTCCAGGCTGACCACCCGGCCGCCCGGCTTCACCACCCGGATCATCTCCCCGAGCACCCGCGCCACGTCGGGCACCACCCGGAGCGCGAACCCGATGGCGGCGCAGTCGAAAGTCCGGTCCGCAAACGACAGCGTGCCGGCCTCCCCCGAACTGAACCGCACCGTGTCCCAGAACGGCGTACGCGCCGCGTTCGCCCGCGCCCGCGCGAGCATGGCGTCGCAAAAGTCGACACCAACCACCCGGCCGCTTCGTCCGACCCGCCGGGCGAGCTCCAGGGTGAGAAGCCCCGTGCCGCAGGCCACGTCCAGCCCGCACCCGCCCGGGCCGAGCCCGGACCGGTCGGCGGCGAACCGCCGCCAGGAGTTCGCCTGGTTGAAGCTCAAGACGTTGTTCAACAAGTCGTACCGGTGTGCGATCGCCCCGTACATCGCCCGCAGCGCCTCGGCCCCGCCGGCCGTCTCCCCGAACTCCATCCCGTCTTTCCTAACTCTGGACATCGGCTACCGACTGCTCCGGCCAGTCTAACAGGTACGCGACCAGCGCGTCAAGCGCGTCCCGCTCCACCCCGCCCGGCAGGTCGGCGAGTCGCGCCCGGGCGACCCGGAGGCTCACCAAGGCCTCGGTGCGCAGCTCCCGTTCCATCAACCAGTAGCCCATCCCCAGGTCGTGACCCAAGCGGTACAGGATCAGCTGTTCGTCCGCTCCGGCCCCGGCCACCTGCCCGGCCGTACGGCAGGCCTCGGCGAGCAGGGCCGCGGTTTCTTGCCGGATGCTCTCCCGCACCACCGCCGTCGTCGGGCTGAGATGCAGCCGGGTCATCGTTCCCTCGTTCAACCGGCGCACAATCTCGGTCAGCGGCCGTACAAACTCGGTCATGCCGGTGGTGGCCGCCAGCGCGAAGAACCGGCCGTAGTAGTAGTCGCCGATCAGCACCGCCAGCCGGTTCCGGTCGTCCGGGCCCGCGCCGTCCTCGCCGATCTGCCCGTGGACCCGCATCCCCAGAAAGACCAGTTGGACGATGGCCGCCAGCGCGATCAGCCGCTCGCGCCCGGCGCCGAACATCCGGCCGACCAATAAAACGACGGCCGCCCGCAGGTTGGCCTCCAGCGGTGAAAGTTCTAGCAGGCTGAACCCCTTGTGCTTGTCGGCGTCCGGGAAGCGGTTCAGCACTTCGGTCGTTTTGTGGACTTCCCCCAGGTCCGACCACACCGGTCCAAACATCTTCGGCATCACTGCACCGGTAACCTCCACCCGCATTTCCCCTTGATTAGTCATTATTCGAGCCTGCAGAACCAGACTCCTCTAGTAAACTTGTGCAAAACGAGTCCAAATAATCATGGACCCGGCAAATTTCCTCGGCCGAGACTGCTTTGCCACCCAATTCACAATTACAGCCCGGTTCAATTACGATTATGACATCCGCGCGGCTTGTTCACAACTCCATCAATATCCGTATCGCCCCTGGAAAATAAATTGGCCCTGCAATCTGTCGTTTTGGATTGCAAGGCCTATATTACGTCGCTACATCCCTTTGCGGCTTGGTACTAATAAATATCCCCCCTAATGGTTTACCGCCTTCAATTCGGGCATAGTATCCGGAAAGATTCCCCGCCTGGTCTCCTCCGCCTTGAGTTGCTTCGCATTAAAGCGGCTACTGAGGTAGTTGCACGCGTCCCAGGGGTCCACCCGATCACCGCAGGTGAAAACGTCGACGGCGGCGTACCCGAGTTCGGGCCAGGTGTGGATGGTCAGGTGGGATTCCGAGATGACCACTACTCCGCTGACTCCCTGGGGGCTGAACCTGTGAAACACAAACTCTCTGACTTCGGCTCCGGCTTCAAGCGCGGCGTTGATCATTATTTCCTCTATCCGCTTCAGGTCGTTCAGAATGTCGAAGTCGCAGCCGTAAATCTCAGCGAGAATGTGTCGCCCCATCAGTTTCATCGGCATTATCTTCCCCCTTTAAAAAATAAAAGTCAGCCGAAATCCACCAACAAATACCAAAGCTTTGGTTGATTTCAACCAAGAACAATTCTAACACATACGAGTGGTTTGTCAACAAAATTTTCGGTCCGCTACAACCCCTCTTCCAGGAAGAAGTACAGCAGCGGCGGCGCTCCGAGCACCATAACCGTGGCGGCGGCCACCACCCCGGAATCGTTGAACACCAGGGCGAGCACGCTGGCCACCACGATCCCCACGAGGCCCTTGAACAGGTACGGGTACTGCTCACGGAAACTTTGCATCCGGCCGGAAGGCCGGTAGAACAGCAGGATCAAGCCGCCCAAGCTGGCCAGAAAGACCCGACTCCAGATAGTGTACCGCAACAGCTTTAGGTTCATGGCTACTTTCCGCTGAACGATATGGTAGGCTTCCTGGACCGCGGAGATCAGGTTCCCGCCAAACACCAGCCGCGCCGACCGGCCGATATGAGACTGCTGCTCCGCACCCCGGAGAAACTCAAAGGCGGTCAACCCGGCCAGGAACAGCAGGATCCCACCCGCGCCGGCCAACAGCAGCCGGCGCGTGAACCGTACCCCCAAGAAAAGCAGGACGGTCACCAGGAAGGAGACGCTGGCGGTGACGGTGCCGCCCATGTTCGCGCCAAGGTTCGGGTTGGCGATGGCGTACAGGGTGACCAGGAAGAACACCGTCGCGCCCGCCAGCACGAACGGCCGGCGGCGCGGCCGGGCCAGCGTGAGCGAGACCGCGGCGGCCATGATCGTCGCCCCGACGAGCACTCCCATGAACTCGTTTCCGATCCCGTAGAACCGGGCGCCGCCCAGCGGGTCGTAGCTCAGGAGGGAGTACTTCATCAGCGGGACGCCCATAAACAGGTCGGCCACGATGGCCAGGGCGGTCGCCCCGCCCAGGCCGGCGAAGGCCAAAAGCGGACTCCGGCGGGCGGCCGCCACCGTCACGACGCCGATGGCCAGGGTGAGCAGGATGACTCCGAACCCCACCCAAAAGGCTCCTGGTTGGGGAAAGAGCGGCAGGAGCAAGGCCGCCAGCGGGAAACCCATAAACACCAGGAGCGCCGCCTGCAGGTACTCCGGGCGCACAATCCGGAGTTCCCGGACGATGATGGTCAGCACCACCGCCAGCACCAGGACGATCTGTAAGGTCATGTACCCCTTGATGATCGGCACGCGTACGTTGTGGGTCAAGACGAGCCGGTCGTTCAGCGCCCGCAGTCCGACCAGGTCGGGCGTGCCCGGCAGCACCGCCAGGGAGCGCCCCAACATTTCAACCGCCGGCGTGAGTCCGAAAAATGCAGCCACGGTCGGGGCCAGGTCCATGTTGGTGACGATGCCCTCCCGCCGTGTCGAAAATGAGGTAGTGGTCCCCGGCCCGGATGGTCCAGCCAAGAGCACGGGACTCAACGTACTCCCGGCCGAGATGTGCGGAGCCGGTGGCGTGGGGGCAACGATCAGCAGCAGGTCCCGGGTCGGATCCAGTTCCCGGCGGACCTGGTCCACGAATGCGCCGCTCCGCACCACCGACAACGCCCGGAGTTCGTCCAGCACGTCGGGCAGCACGTGCCAGCGAGCCTCGTCCAGCCGGGACAGGTCCCCCAGGTCGATCACCAGAAAATCGACGTTCGTATATGCGCTGAAAGCTGCGAACAGCCTGTCGTAGTCAGTGCGCAGCCCACCCGGGAACTGCGGGTCGGCGACCAGGGTCTCGAACCCCACCAGCCCCCGGTCAACCAGGCCCTGGCGGTCCATGGCGATGGTAACGGCCGCCCGCCGCGGCACCCCGTCCCAATCGGCGTTTCCGAACACTCCGGTCACGAGCCCGGCCTCACGGAGCATCGTGCCGAGCGCACCCACCTTGACCGGGTAAGGCAGGTCCCGGCTGAGATCCCAAATCCGGGCGATGCCCAGGTGCACCACACTGCCTTCCGGGGCCGCGACACCGGTGCGGCGCGTAAACTCCGCCCCGGCCGGCATCTGGTGCACCTTCTCGGACGCGTTAAACGCCGAGAACGCCGCCGACGTGGCCACAATCCGGCTTCCGGCACCGATGGTAGCGTGGGTGTTCTCGACGTTCCGTATGCCGCCGGTGTTCGTGTTCATCAGGCCGAGCGCCGAGTGGGCCACGGTTCCAGCGAAGGCGTCCGACTCCAGGTCGGCGAGCGCCAGGCGGTCAATGACCACCATAACCACCCGTCCCGGGGCGTCCTCCGCCCCGGCCGCCGCCGGCGCCGCCGACAGAAACAATAATAGGGCCGCTATAAGGCCCATAATCCGCAAAGAGGACACCTCTGCTCTCACTACTTACGGGCTCCTAAATAATTCTAATGCACGGGCGGGTTAAAAAACAATACCCAACTCGCCGAACCCCCGGGCTTCAAGCGCTTCCCGGTACACCGCCAGCGTCTTCTCCACCATTCGGGCGTCAGTAAAAACCTGCCGCACCCGTTCCCGCCCGGCCGCCGCCAATTCCGCCCGCCGGACCGGATCGTCCAGGGCCGCGGCCACGGCCGCGGCCAGAGCGGCCGGGTCGGCCGGCGGCACGAGCCACCCGGTCGTCCCGTCCACGACCGCCTCCGGCACCCCGCCCACCCGCGTGGCCACCACCGGGCAGCCCCCAGCCATGGCTTCAAGCAGCGCCAGCGGCAACCCCTCGGTCACCGAAGGCAGGGCAAACAGGTCGAACGCCGCCATGAGCGCCGCCGCGTCCGGCCGGTGACCCAGAAACAGCACATCCGCCCCAAGGGATATCGCCTCGCGCGTCAGCATCTCCCGGAGCGGCCCGTCACCGACGATCACCAGGTGCACCGGCCGCCCGGCGCCCGCCAGTTCCGCCCCCGCCCGCAAAAGATATTCCACGCCCTTCTGCGGCGCAAGCCGCGCCACCGTCCCCACCACCGGACGGTCCGCCGACAACCCTAGTTCCCGGCGGAATGCTTCAGGGGACCCACGGGACATAGAGTCTCGGAAAGTGACCCCGTTGTGGACCGTGACCACCCGTTCGGGCGGCGCAACCCCGAGTGCCACCAGTTCCGCCCGGAGACTGTCGGCCACCGCGATCACCCGGTCGGCCAGCGTCGGATCAGGCTGCGCCATCACCTGCGCGCG
>JACUUW010000121.1 GCA_014859075.1 Desulforudis sp. | reverse complement strand
GGCCAGCCGGTAAAGGGCGTCGACCGGCAGGATCAGGCTGGAGACGATGCCCAGGTTGACCAGCGCCGGGGCGGATTCGTGACCGGCTTGGCCCAGAAGCGCCCCGATCTGCTCCACCAGGCCGCCGATCATGTTCAACCCGTAGAGGATGAAGACCACCACGCCGGCACCGATAGTGGAAAACACGGTACTGGCCCAGAAAGCCAGGCTGAGAAGCACCAGGGGCTGTAACATAAACAGGCCCAGGGCGGGACCGAAACCGGTCAGGGCGACCCCGGCCTGCCAGGCCATCAGCAGCCACAACCCGAGGAAAAAGCACAAAGCGTACAAAGCCATGAAGGCGGCGTAACCGGTGTATTTGCCCAGGAGAAAGGCGGTCCGGGACAGCGGCCGGCTCAACACGGCGTGGGCGGTGCCGCTTTCGATCTCCCCGGCGATCGCCCCGACGCCGAGCAGTACGGCCAGCAGGGAGACCAGCAGCACGGCCACGTAGAGCGCCAGGGAAAACAGCTGCGCGGCGGCCAGCTCGTTTAACCCGGATCCCCAGTTGCGACCGAGGTAATGCATGCCCAGACCGAAGAGAAACAGGTAACCCAGGGTCAGTACGGCCGCGGCGGCCATGATGCGCTTGTAGAGGACCTCGGCCAGACTCAGCCGGGCCACGGCGAAAAAGCCGCTAAGCATCCGCCTCACCCCCGGACGTGAGTTCCAGGAACAGTTCCTCCAGCGTGCAGTGCCGCGGTTCCAAGGCGTAGAGGGCGCGGCCGGCGGCGCCGATGGTCCGGGCCAGGACGGGCAGGCGCTCACGCCCGTCCACCCGGACGACGAGCCGCGTCCCGTATTACGGCCGATGCAGGTTCGTTCAGCGCCTCGGCAAGCGTACCCAAAGCCCGCCAAGCGATGGCCAGTTTTTCTCTTATCCGTTCCACAGCAATCCCTCTTCCTGAACGCGTTTCCGAAAGGCCGGGTCGGTCCGGGTAAGGTCCACCAGGTCTACCTGGTAGGGAATCGTGCTCTCTTCCAAACGTTCCCGGACGGAACTAAGCACTCCGGCCGGAAGTGATTCCAGCGGGAGCACCGCAACGTCGATATCCGAACCCGCCCCGGCCAACCCTTTGGCCGCCGAACCAAAAAGATACACCCGCGTTTGGGGGCCGCGTAAGCCCTCAAGCACGATTTTGCGCACTCTGAGGAGTTGCTCTGCACGGGGCTGTCTCCGGGACATGGGATTTCACCTCTCCGGTGGGCCCGAAAGGCCTGCGCGGCACGGATTATATTAAAGTTAATATCTGAATCAGAATCATCACTATTCATAAACCCCTCGAACATAGACAACAGTTCCTCATCGCTGCGCAGGTACTCTAGTTCGGTCACTACGAGGTTCGGAACAATCATCTTCCCGCTAAACAACGAGCGGATTATATCGGTACGATACACCCACAGGAACGATGAAAGACAGTCGTTATCAAATACTATGGGAAAGCGCTGACTACTCATCCTCGCCTTCCTCGTCAAACAATATGCTGTGGAGTTCGGCCTCCAGAAGCAACTCCTCGTATTTGCCCCTGGAAATCAACCCCTCATCCAGCGCCTTCTTGGCCTTCTCGGCATAATCGGACATGGTCGAGCTTATTCCGGTGGGCTTATAGAGTGATGTGTCGTAGCCAAGTTCTCGTGCCGTCCGAATGATTCCCGGCTTCCAATCCTCCGACTGCGCCTTGTCGATCAGGCCCAGCTGTTCCAGCCGGATCAGCATTACGCTATGGCTGACCTGAAAATACTGTTCCAGGAATACACCATCAGCTATGGACAAGGATTTTCTGGTGCCAAGACGCCTTGACACTAGATACTCAAGGGCCGCGTCCGGAACCAAAAACTGCCCGGCAAAACTATCTGATTCCCTTTCCATTGGTGCCCGGCTATCATACAGACCCACGTTGCAGACGTATCTTTCTAAGTGTTTGTGGTATAGCAGATGACACAATTCATGGGCGCCGGTATAGTACTGGTGTCCCAAGCTGCGGTTGGAGTTGATCAGTACGATGTCAATCCCCTGATATCGAAGCAGAAGTCCGCATGCCCCTTCGGCGGCCTAAAAATGCACAACCCCAAGGGGTAAGAAATGGAGTCTTGCCGGCCCCTCCAAAAACAAATACCTTCTGTCGTGTGTGTGTGCATACGATAAGAGGGGTGAAAGGAATCTTACCGGCAAAGAGGTGTGTGCTATCCTTTCCGAGCACGGCTTCATTGAGTGCGGCGGCGTGGTAGCCATATCGTAAGGATTACGACAGCCACTCTTTGCTCAAGAATACAGATATCTCACCAATTAGCGAACGCGCATCTCCTCTAACCGCTTCGACACTGTGCTTCTCAAAGTAAACGAAGTCTCCGTAGTCAGCCTCAGAGCGCATGTTGAACAGCTTAGTGATTGTCTTGGAAGACTTCTTGCTCATAAGTCCATTCTTAACAAACTCTTTGTTAAAGAGGGAAATCACACCGCTGTGCTTGGGCGAGTCCAAATCCTTGGTTGCCAGCAGAGCCCTTATGGCATGAAAGACTGCATAGTAGTAACGGTTAACCGCACTCCCATAGCGACCTCTTTCAAAAAGCATCTCGGCGTCAGTGAATGCGCCCTCAGCTTTTCTGAGCCTATGCAAAATAAGATCCTCTACCATAGCAAAATACCTTCAGCTTGCAGATTTCTATAAAAGTAAGTCTGTTGAAAGAGAGGGTAATTATATTCGGATTCGCGCTTAATAATGGGGCAAATTAGAACATCATATTTCAAATTAGTGTCAACAGCAATATCCAAAACAATATCCTCAGAAACTTCATCTTTATTCCTTAAGACAACTAGAACATCAATATCTGAATCGGAAGTGGTTTCTCCCCTAACAACTGAGCCAAAAAGCCGTAGTTCTATGATATTGTCTTTGAGCTTGTGCCTAATCGTATTACAGAATTCTCTAAGGGCATCATCAACTTTCTTTGACAAAGCAAGCGCCGCTTTGGTCATTAACCATCACCCCCCTTTTCTTACTAGTATATTTGGTCCGTTTTAAGCTCCTCAAGGCTCATATTGCCGCACACCGGATGGACCGTGAAACAGAGCATTCAGCCCGATTCGGTGATCGGCTCGACAAGGACGTTTAAACGTTTGCCAGCCTCGGCCAGCGCGGTTTCGGCTCAGGTTCTATGTTTCCAGTAATCTGGATCACGATGAAGGTGCATCACCGCAAGAATAAGCGCCTCATCCATACCTTCGACATAGTAATACAAGATCCCGCAGGGGAACCGTCGTACCAGACACCGCCGGATTTCCTCGTGCACGAACGGCCACATTTTCGGATACGCAGCTGCACGTTCTACCGCCGCGTAAACCTCAACCGCGAAGTCATAACCCAGCCCCTTCTCGCACTCTTCATAATACTCGATGGCTCGAATAAACTCCGCTTGGGCTTCGGGATGGAATGAATACTCCATCAGGAGAATCGCTTCCAGATTTCCCTAAATACATCTACTCCAGGAATTGCCTTCACGTCTCCCCTTTGCAAATCAGCGAGACGCCGTTTCGCAACCTCACCCCATTTCTTGTCTATCTCTGGGTCTGGCGGATTAAGGCTTCTAAGAACCGCGTCCGCAACGAGCGCTCTTTCTTCCACGGGAAGTAATGCTATTTCTTTCAGCAGATCTTCAGTCTTCACCGAACAACCTCCACGCAATAATTCTTGAGAATGCCTCTCTGCTTCCGCAATTTCGGTGGCCAATTCGGCACCCCGGCGCTCCAGCCTGCTTGTAGTTTACATTATATCATTAGTTTACAATATCCCGTAGTCATATCGGGATGGAACCTATGACTTGGCCCCAATAAATCGCACAAACGCTTGCCCACCGATAGTCAGCCAGAAATAACCGTCTTCACCGCCGCGTAAACCGCAGCGTCGATTACCGGTCGTTCAGCCTGGGAATGGTTATTGTTGACCGCGCATAGCGGTGGTTACACGTCCCTGGTCCGGAAGATCCGGGCGGCCAGCCAGAGCAGGGCCGCGGCGTAGAGCAGGGCATACACCACCATCCACACGCTCGGTACGGAGGCGGTGCCGAACGGCCCCATGGCTCCCAGGGACCAAGCATCGAGCAGACCGCTGTTGGCGAGCAGGCTGAAGGAGGCCAGCCGGTAAAGGGCGTCGACCGGCAGGATCAGGCTGGAGACGATGCCCAGGTTGACCAGCGCCGGGGCGGATTCGTGACCGGCTTGGCCCAGAAGCGCCCCGATCTGCTCCACCAGGCCGCCGATCATGTTCAACCCGTAGAGGATGAAGACCACCACGCCGGCACCGATAGTGGAAAACACGGTACTGGCCCAGAAAGCCAGGCTGAGAAGCACCAGGGGCTGTAACATAAACAGGCCCAGGGCGGGACCGAAACCGGTCAGGGCGACCCCGGCCTGCCAGGCCATCAGCAGCCACAACCCGAGGAAAAAGCACAAAGCGTACAAAGCCATGAAGGCGGCGTAACCGGTGTATTTGCCCAGGAGAAAGGCGGTCCGGGACAGCGGCCGGCTCAACACGGCGTGGGCGGTGCCGCTTTCGATCTCCCCGGCGATCGCCCCGACGCCGAGCAGTACGGCCAGCAGGGAGACCAGCAGCACGGCCACGTAGAGCGCCAGGGAAAACAGCTGCGCGGCGGCCAGCTCGTTTAACCCGGATCCCCAGTTGCGACCGAGGTAATGCATGCCCAGACCGAAGAGAAACAGGTAACCCAGGGTCAGTACGGCCGCGGCGGCCATGATGCGCTTGTAGAGGACCTCGGCCAGACTCAGCCGGGCCACGGCGAAAAAGCCGCTAAGCATCCGCCTCACCCCCGGACGTGAGTTCCAGGAACAGTTCCTCCAGCGTGCAGTGCCGCGGTTCCAAGGCGTAGAGGGCGCGGCCGGCGGCGCAAACGGTCCGGGCCAGGACGGGCAGGCGCTCACGGCCGTCCACCCGGACGACGAGCCGCGTCCCCTCGCGGCGCAGTTCGCACACCACCGGGCGCAGGGCGGACAACAGGGTGTCGTTCACTTCATCCACTTCGATTTCCACTTCCAGGCCCCGGTCCAGGAGGGCGTCCAGCCTCCCCGCCGCCGCCAGCCGCCCGTCCTGGATGACCGCCACCCGGTCGCAGACCCGCTCCACCTCACTGAGCAGGTGGCTGTTGAGGAAAACGGTCACCTTTTCTTCCCGCAGGTCCTGGATGAGCCGCCGCACGTCCCGCCGGCCCCGGGGGTCAAGCGCGGAGGTGGGTTCGTCCAGGAACACGACGCGCGGCCGGCTTAGGAGGGCTGCCGCCAGTCCCAGGCGCTGCTGCATGCCCTTGCTGAAACCGCCCACCTTTTTCTTTTCCACCCCGGCCAAGCCGACCCGGTCCAACACGGCGGGAACGCGGTCGTCCGCCTCGCGCGGGGCCAGGCCGGCCAGGGCGGCGTGGAACCGCAACACCCCGGCGGCCGTCAGCCACGGCTGGTAACGGAAGCTTTCGGGCAGAAAGCCGATCTTTCTCCGGACCGTCAGGTCGCCCAGGGGCCGCCCCAGGATCCGGGCGCGCCCGCCGGAGGGAAACAACAGACCGACCAGCAACTTGACGAAGGTACTCTTACCCGCCCCGTTGGGTCCCAAGAGACCGAAGATTTCGCCCGGACCGACCGTCAAGTCGATATCCCGGCAGCCCCCGCCGTCCAGATATTCCTTGGTGAGACCAACGGTTTCGACGATCATCGGCCGTACGCGTTTTCCAGTTGCCGGGCCAGTTCAAAGGCCTCGGCCTTGGTCAGGTCCGGCCGGCCCTCCAGCATGGTCCAGACCCCGTCCCGGTACCAGGCCAGCAGGGTGGGTCCGCAATAGTCGTCCGGGACTTCGCCATGCACCGGGCAGTCCTGGTGGCGGGGATACTCCCCTCCCTGGATGAACAGCCCGGG
>JACUUW010000120.1 GCA_014859075.1 Desulforudis sp. | reverse complement strand
TCCAGGCTTCATAAGACTCTCGGTACAGCCGGACCATGTCCTTGACCTTGAAATTGGGGTAGTAGCTCTGGTATTCGGCCAGGTATCCGATCCTGGATTTCACCTCGGGATCCCGGTGCACCGAGCGCCCGTTGATGGAGACCCACCCCCGGGTGGGCAGCAGGATGCCCATGATGATTTTGATCAGTGTGGTCTTGCCGGCGCCGTTGGGTCCCACCAGCCCGAAGATGCGGCCCGACGGCACTTCGAGGTTGATGTTCTCCAACGCCGTGTTTTCCCTGAAGGTCTTAGTCAACTCGTTGACCACAATCACTTTGCACCCTCCCCGATTCCGAGCTCTTGCATCAGTTGCCTTACCAGCGCCGCGATCCTCTCCTGGTCCAACCCCAGGTAGTGCGCCTCGACCAGGGTCTTGCGCAAGTTTTCCTTTAACGCATCCATCTTCTCCTTATCCTCCCGCGCCTGATAATCCAGACACACGAAGGTGCCCTTGCCCCGTAGCGTTTCGATGACCTTCTGCCGCTCCAATTCCTGATACGATTTCTGAATGGTGTTCGGGTTGATGGTCAACCGGCTTGCCAGATCCCGGACTGAAGGCAGCTTGTCTCCCGGTTGCAGCACGCCCCGGAGGACAGCCTCCTTGACTTCCTGCACCAGCTGTTGGTAGATGGGGGTGCTGCTGCGCTGGTCGATATTGAACAAAACCGATCACCTGCCTCCCCGGAGTGTCCTGGATGTACTAGTTGATATAGTACACATGTAGCATGCCCTGCGCGGTCCTGTCAAGAAGTATTTTTGAATGGTAGGCATTTTTGCCACAGCCTTGATTATTGGCGCGGTGGGTTGTACATTTAAGTAGGAACGGACGGAGGGCATCACTTGGACGCCAAGCTTATGATCGCGATTTCTTCCGGCAAGACGGCCGCCCAATGCAGTCAGCTGCTGGGTCACCACGGTTCATCCCTGCCTGGCAAGGTGGCTTTACGGCTCTATCCCGGGACACTGCGTGCCCTCGCCGCCCGGGCCGAACGGGGCGTGATTCTGGTCACCGGCACCAACGGCAAGACGACCACGAACAACATGCTGGCTCGCGTTCTCCTGGAGGCGGGATACCGGGTCATCTGCAACCGGGAGGGAGCAAACCTGATCAGCGGGGTGACGACCGCCTTTCTCCGGAAAGCGACGGCTTCCGGGCACCTGGAATTCGACTGGGCGGTGTTGGAGGTGGACGAGGCCAGTGTTCCGGGAGTGGCGGCCGAGGTCGATCCACGGATGGTGGTAGTCACCAATTTCTTCCGCGACCAGCTGGACCGGTACGGGGAGTTGGACAAGACGGTGACGCTGATCGACGATGCCCTGGGGCGGCTTCCCCAGACGCAACTGGTATTGAACGCGGACGACCCACTGGTCGCCCAGTTCGGAGGTCTGGCATCGCCGGCCGTCTTCTTCGGACTGGCGCCACACGCCCGGGTGGTCGAGCGCCGGCACCACACCCGCGAGTCCCGGTTTTGCCCACTGTGCGGCAAGGAGTTGAACTACGCCTTTTATCACTACAGCCAGCTGGGTTTGTTTCGCTGCCCGGATTGTGGTTTCCGCCGGCCGGAGCCGGAGGTGGAAGGGCTTCAGGCCCGCTACCTTGAAGACGGTGTGGCCTGCACCATTCGCCGGGGCGGACGGGACTACCCGCTGGAGTTACCGACCCAGGGGTTCTACAACCTATATAACGCGTTGGCCGCCTTTGCGGCCGGAACCTTGCTCGGGGTCGAGCCCGAGCGGGTGATCGAAAGCCTGGAGAGTTACGAGCCGGCGACCGGCAGGCTGCAGCGTTTCCGGTACCGGGACAAGCCGGTTTATTTGAACCTGGTGAAGAACCCGGCCGGTTTCAACGAAAGCCTGGCGCTGCTGCGAACCGACGGTCGTCGTAAGGACGTGTTCATCGCGGTGAACGATAACGTGGCGGACGGTCGTGACATCTCCTGGTTGTGGGACGTCGACTTTGAAGTCCTGGAAGAGCTGCAGCGGAACGTCGCCGGTTTCGTGTGCAGCGGGTTGCGGGGTGAGGAAATGGCGGTGCGCCTGAAATATGCGGGCGTGGCGCTGCAAAAGATCGTGGCTGAGCCGAACCTGAAAGAGGCCGTCGGTCGTGCCCTCGACGGCCCGGGAGTGGCGGCCTATTTCTTCGCCACCTACACCGCACTGTGGCCGGTCGAAAAGGTTCTCCGGTCCAGGGTTACGCCGGAGAGGGGGAAGCAACATGCTGGTAGCCGGCCATCTATATCCTGATCTTTTAAACCTCTACGGGGACCGGGGCAACCTGATCGCCTTCGCCCGCCGGTGTACCTGGCGGAATATACCGGTTACGGTCCGGGAGATCATACTGGGCGAACCGGTGGATTTCCGGGAGTTGGATTTTCTGTTTATCGGCGGGGGTTCCGACCGGGAACAGGGCATCATGGCCGAGGACCTGCGACGACACCGGGACAACCTCGGCGAGGCCATAGAGGACGGCCTGGTTGTGCTGGCGATCTGCGGGGGTTATCAGTTTCTGGGCCACCACTACCAGACCGGCACGGAACGTGTGATCCCGGGTCTGGGCCTTTTGGATCTGTACACCCAGGCCGGACCCCGACGTTTGATTGGGAACTGTGCGGTGGAGGTCGAACTCGACGGCCGACCGGTACGAATCACCGGCTTTGAAAACCACTCCGGCCGGACCTTTCTTGGTCGGGTTCAGCCCTTGGGCCGGGTACTGGCCGGATATGGAAACAACGGTACCGACGGACTGGAAGGCGTACGCTTCCGAAATGTTTTCTGTTCTTATCTGCACGGTCCGTTGCTGCCCAAAAACCCCCGCTTGACCGACCACCTGGTTTCCTTGGCCCTGAAAAGGGTGGGGCGGAATCCTGCCCTGGCTCCGCTGGACGATCGGTTGGAGGAACGGGCGGGCGCGGCGGCGCTGGCCCGTCTGGGCCTGGGTTAAGGCCGTTTTAATATAAATGATAAAATTTTCACAATAAGCTTGCCCTGGGCGGAATAATCTGCTAGGATACACAATAGATATACTGTATACACCATACATTATTCCGCGCTGGGGGAGGCGAAGTTGTTGGATTACCTGGTGACGTGGGTCGAAGGTGATGAGGTCGAGTACCGGATCATTCCAGCGGACGAACTTGCCGAACTAGTCGAAGCGGACAAAAGGTATATCGTGGTTCCCCTGCACTGAACCCTTATCCCCTATTAAATCATATTGATTCCGGTTGGAGTCTCCGGGCCGTCGAACAGACGGCCTTTTTGTCTGGTGGGGGTCCTTCTTTTTCACCGGAACCGGTGCATATACTGGTATCGTCAGACCATGGGAACGGGAGGCAGGGCATGAGTTTTCTCCGCAACCTGGATGAGTATCGTTCGGCCCGTAGAGACCGGGAATGGACCGGGACTTTCGCCGACTACCTGGAAATGGTGCGGCGACAGCCGTCGATCTGCCAGTTCAGCCACTCCCGTATCTACCGGATGATCGTGGCCGCCGGGGTGGAGCGGGATGAAAACGGCAAGCGGCGGTACAGGTTCTTCAGCCGAGAGCTGTTCGGTCTCGACGATAACCTGGAAAGACTGGTGGAGGAATACTTTCACCCGGCGGCTCACCGGCTGGACGTCCGGAAGCGGATCCTACTGTTGATGGGACCGGTCAGCGGGGGGAAATCGACGCTGGTGAATCTTTTGAAACGGGGATTGGAACAGTTCAGCCGCACCGAAGAGGGCGCTTTATACGCCATAAAGGGCTGCCCGATGCAGGAGGAACCGCTGCACCTGATTCCACAGGAACTGCGAGAGGTGTTCGCGCGCGAGTTCAACGTCACCGTGGAGGGGGAGTTGTGCCCGGTGTGCCGGTTGCGCCTGGAGGCTGATTACGGCGGCCGGATCGAGGATGTGCCGGTCGAGCGCGTCATCCTGTCCGAAGAAAAGAGAGTCGGCATCGGCACCTTTTCACCTTCCGATCCAAAATCACAGGATATCTCCGAACTCACCGGCAGCATCGACTTCTCCACCATTGCTGAATATGGAGCCGAGTCGGACCCGCGGGCCTACCGTTTCGACGGTGAGTTGAACATCGCCAATCGCGGCCTAATGGAGTTTCAGGAGATGCTGAAGTGCGACGAAAAATTCTTGTGGAACCTGCTCAGCCTCTCCCAGGAAGGAAACTTCAAGGCCGGACGTTTTGCGCTCATTTCAGCCGACGAGGTCATTGTCGCGCACACCAATGAGGCGGAATACCGGTCTTTCATCGGCAACCGCAAAAATGAGGCACTCATCTCCCGGCTGTTTGTGATGCGAATTCCTTACAACCTCAGCGTTTCCGAAGAGATACGGATTTACGAGAAGCTAATACGGCAGAGCGACTTGAAAAGCGTGCACCTGTCACCGTATGCGTTGCGGGCCGCCGCTGTTTTCTCGGTGCTTTCCCGGCTCCGCGAGTCACGCAAATCGGACATAGACTTGGTGAAGAAGATGAAGCTGTACGACCGGGAGGAGGTCGAGGGCGTTCATCCGAAAGACCTGGCCGAGCTGAAGAGAGAACATCCGGACGAGGGTATGAGCGGCGTTGATCCCCGCTACGTTGTCAACCGCCTGTCGTCGGCCCTGATCCGCAGCGAGGCCAGGTGTGTGAATGCACTGGACGTTTTACGGGCGCTACGCGACGGCCTTGACCAGCATCCGTCCATCGAGCGTGAAGACCGGGAACGCCTGCTGAACTTCATCGCCGTGGCGCGGCGGGAGTACGACGAGTTTGCGCGGCGGGAAGTACAGCGCGCTTTCCTGCACTCCTATGAGGAATCGGCCCGGGTTCTGTTTGATAACTATCTGGACAATGTAGAGGCCTTTTGCGAGGGGATCGGGGTACGCGATCCGATCACCGGCGAGGAACTGGAACCGGATGAGAAGCTGATGCGGACCATTGAGGAACAGATCGGCATATCCGAGAACGCCAAGAAAACGTTCCGGGAGGAAATCCTGATCCGGATTTCGGCCTACGCACGCAAAGGCAAGGGATTCGACTACACGCGTCACCAGGTGCTCCGGGAAGCGATCGAGAAAAAGCTGTTCGCCGACCTGAAAGACGTGATCAAGATTACTACTTCGACCCGCCACCCCGGCGCGGAACAGTTGAACCGCATGGAAGAAGTGAAGGCCCGTCTCGTCGCCGACCGGGGCTTCTGCCCGGTATGTGCCGGAGAGTTGTTGCGCTACGTGGGGAGTCTGCTGAACCGCTAGCCTTGATGATTACGGGGGGAGTGAAAGCGGTGAAGCGGTTTTCCATCTGCCGTGAGGACTGGTCCCTGCACCGCAAGGGGCACCTGGACCGGCAGCGGCACCGGGAGAAAGTCCGGGAAGCCATAAGGAATAACCTGGCCGCCATAATCAGCGAGGAGAGCATCATCTTATCCGAGGAGAACCGGGTGGTGAAAATTCCGATTCGTGCCATCCGGGAGTACCGGTTCCGGTTTGACCGCCACAGTCAAAGACGGGTCGGTCACGGAGGCGGCGTGGAGATCGGGGACGTGGTGGCGTCGGGGCGCCCACCGGCGGTCAAGGGCAAAACGGCCGGAACAGAACCGGGGCTGGACTACTACGAGGCCGAAGTGTCCCTTGAGGAACTCTCCGACCTGATTTTTGAGGAACTGGACCTGCCAAACCTGCGGGAGAAGAAAAAGGCGCGGTTGGTAACGGAAGGGATGGAGTTCCGCGACGTGCGGCGGCGCGGTGTGGCCTGTAACCTGGACCGCCGCCGGACCATCCTGGAGGCGTTTCGGCGCAGCGCGCTCCAGGGACGGCCGGGTTTTGCCGGCATCACCCCCGAAGACCTGCGTTACCGCACCGGTGTGCCGGTGCACCGCCCGGAATCGGCGGCGGTGGTGTTGGCCATGATGGACACCTCCGGTTCGATGGGGCCGTTTGAGAAGCATATCGCCCGCAGCTTTTTCTTCTGGATGATGCGGTTTTTGCGCACGAGGTACGACAGCGTGGAGATCACGTTCCTGGCGCACCACACTGAAGCAAGGGAGACAACCA
>JACUUW010000119.1 GCA_014859075.1 Desulforudis sp. | reverse complement strand
TGTGGAGTTGGTGGCCGAGACCTTCCATGGTCAGGAGCGCCTTGGACATGAAGGCGTACTGGGCCGGAATCGGCACCTCGTGTTTTTGGAAGAGGGTCAGAAAGTCGAGCAGCAGCCGCCCGACGCTGCGCTGTTGCGGGTCGGTGGCGAAAAACGTATCCAGCAGTTCGCGGATATCACGCTCAAGCAGCATCTGTTTGTCCACACCGCGGACACCGAAAGCGTGCAACGCGGTGCCGGCAACGCGCTCCTCGTCACGGTCCAGGATGGCCAGCAACATGTCGACGATGTGCCGCCGCATCCTCACGGTGAGGCGGCCCACCATTCCCCAATCCAGGAGACAAAGCCTACCGGACGGGGTGATCAGTACGTTCCCGGCGTGTGGGTCGGCGTGGAAGAAACCGTGCCGAAATATCTGGCCCACTTGCACCTCCAGCCCCGCCTCGGCCAGCTTCCGGCGCTGGACGCGGTCCCCGTCGAATAGGGAAACCCGCTGCCCCTCGATGAACTCCATGGTCAGCACTTTCCGCGTCGTGTAGGCGTCATACACCTTCGGCGCGGTGACCAGGGAGTCCGCGGTCTTGGCGGCCTGGAAGATCTTGATGTTGGCCGCTTCCTTCAAAAAATCCAGTTCGTTGTTAATGCTGCGCCGCAGTTCATCCACCAGGGCCGGCAGATTGAACACCCGCAGGTCGGTGTACCGGTCGTGCAGCAGCGTGGCGAAATAAACAAGAATTCTCAGGTCGGCCTGGATAACGCTAAAGGCCTTAGGCCGGCGCACCTTTACGGCGACCACTTCCCCGGTGTCCCGCAGCACCGCCCGGTGCACCTGCGACAGCGAGGCCGCCGCCACCGGCTCCTCTTCGAATTCACTGAAGACGGCGTCGAGCGGACCCAGATCGGCCTCCAGCTTCTCCATCACCTCCGCAAAAGGCTCCGGGGGCACGCAGTCCTGAAGCTTCTCCAACTCGGCCAACAGTTCCGGGTGCACCAGGTCGGGACGCATGCTGGCCACTTGACCGAACTTGATGAAGGTGGGGCCAAGTTCCTCGAGCACCATTCGGATCCGTTCGTGGATGGACAAACCCCGTTGGATGCCGGTTACCCGTCTGGTCAGGCCGAAGTCCGGGATGCGACACCGATCCACGAAGTCGCGAAACCCGTATTTCAAGAGGATGGCCACGATGTCTTTAAACCGGGACAGTCCGGTAATGGACTGGCGGGCAAGGTCCGCTGATTCCCGATGGCCCTTCATCGTATTTTACCCTCCTTGCCCGGGGCCTTTCTGCAGCCTAACCCGGGTGCAACTACCAGTATAGGTGACCGGTGTTTGGGGTGTCAATCGGGTTCTCCCCCGCCAGGAGCGCGGCCGGGAAATGCCTAAACACGTCGGCCAGCGCCAGGGCCGTCTTTCCCGGTGGAACAGCCCTAGAAACGACGCGCCCTGTAAGCCTCTCACCAGTAAAGACGTCACGCCAGTGCTCCGGAGCCTCCGAAGGCAGGAGCAGGACGCTTTCCCCCCACACCGCCTCACCCAGGGGTAGCCCGGTTACAACCGGCCCCTTTCCCCGGCCGGCGTCTAGTAGCTTCACCGGCAGCCGGGGTACCGCCGTCACGATCCAGGTGTCTCCCAGGTATCGGGCAAAAGCACAGACATGTTCACCCCGCCCGCCAGCCGTGCCCAGGGGCCGGTACTCCCCAGAGGTGAACAGCGCCGCCCGGCTTCGACGGAATTGCAACGCCTGGTACGTCAGGTAGAGTTTCACCCGCCCGTCCTCCCACCGGTCCAACACTTCCCGTACCAGAGCCTGTCTATCACCCCCGGTCCACGTACGGATTTCGGCGAGCAGCGCCGCCCGCGCCTCAAAATCCACCGGCCGCCGGTTGTCGGGGTCAACTAGGCTGAAGTCCCACAATTCGCTCCCCTGGTAGAAGTCGGGCACCCCGGGGGACGTGATCTTCAACAGCACCTGGGCCAACGAGCCGAGCGCTCCGTAGTGGGCAACCGGACGCTGAAACTGCACAAAGTCTTCCAAGAACCGGTTTGCCGGTCCCGGCTCCAAAACCGTCTCCACAAACTCTGCCAGGGCCCGCTCGTAGTCGTCTTCTGTTTCAAGCCAACTGGTGTACTCCTTGGCCTCTCGGGCCGCCTTAATCATGTAGTCTTGCACCCGTTCCCTGAACTCGGGCAGTTCCTCGTCCCGGAGGGGCCAGGCACCGACCAGGGTCTGGTAGAAGAGGTATTCGGTGTTGTCGTCCGGCACGGCCCGGCCCTTCAGCACCGGTTTTACAGGATGGTTCCACCGCCGCCACTCCCGAACCCGTTCCGCCCAGAGTTCCGGCAGTTCTGAGAGCACGTTGATCCGGGCCCGCACGTCCGCGCTGCGCTTGTTGTCGTGCGTCGAAGTGGCGTTCAGGGCGTGGGGCCCACGCGCCTGGCGGGCCCGGTTACGGTAGTGGAATTCCCGGACGGTGAGCCCCTCGACCTGGGGTTCGCCCCCCACCTCGTTCAAGGACGTCAGCCGGTTATACACATACAGGGCTGTGTCCTCGAAGCCTTTGGCCATGACCGGCCCGGTGAACTGCTGCCACCGCATCACAAGGCCAAGCCATGCCTCCCGCTGTTTGTCATCCCCGCACTTCAACAGCAGCACCCGGCGCAGGAAATCGACGGCCTGGGCGGACACCGCTTTGCTTCCCCGGGCGGCCGCGACAGCCTGTTCGACGTAGTCCCGGTCCCGATCACTCACCGTCAAGCCGCGGGTGTAGGTCCGGTAGACCGGCAGTTGCACGGTCACCTCGACCAGGGCCTGTTCCAGTTCCACCAGCGTGAGGTCACGCCCGTGGCGGTCCTGCTCCGCCAGCCTCCCGGCTTGCCTTGCCAGGGCGTGCACCTCCCCGGCGAACAGTTCGCCGGCCATGCGCCGTTTCCGCGCCGCGACCACGGCTTCAAACCCGGTTCCGGAACCGGTCAGGCCCGCGTACACTTCCCCCAGGGCGGTCGCGCCCCCTTCATCCACGAAAAGAGCGTTTACCACGTTCATGAACTCATACCCCGTGGTCCCGGCCACCGGCCAGTCCGGCAGTTCCTCACCCTCCCCGAGTATCTTCTCGACCACCACGTAGAAGGTGGGTCCGTGCTTACCGCCCGCCAGCCGGTCTTGCAGCCGTTCCAGGTAGGCCGCCGGGTCGTGTAGGCCGTCGATGTGGTCGATGCGCAACCCGGTGACCCAACCGGCTTCGCACAAGGCAAAGACCTTTTCGTGTATGGCCGTGAACACCCGTTCGTCCTCGACCCGCATTGCGACCAGATCGGCGATGTCAAAGAACCTTCGGTAGTTCAGTTCCCGGTTCGCCGACCGCCAAAAGGCAAGCCGGTAGGCCTGCCCGGATAACAGCCGGTCCAGGCGGTCAAAAGTCCACGGCTCGCCCCTGGTTCCATTCCAACGCCGCAGGTTATCGTCCACGAACGACTGCACCTCCGGGTGGGTGGTGTACAGATGCCACAGCTGGTCCCGGGCCTGCTCAAAAGCCGCCCCCGGTCGACCGGACAGCCCTTTCCAAGCATTGACCAGGTCCACCAGTGCCTGGAACGCCGGGTGTTCCGGCCCAAGGGACGCGGCCGGATTCTCGAGCCCGTGCCCCAGGACCGGGCGGTAAGACTCGGGGCTCACCGGCAATTCCCGGTCGTAATACCGCACCACTAACCCCGCCCCGGTCAGTTCCAGGGTCAGTTCCCCGTTCTCCAACACCCGTCCGTACGGTGCGCCCAGGATGGGCAACAGCACCTTACCGGTCAGGCCCGGCCGGTCGGGGTGCCATTCTATGTCGAAGTACGCGGCGTACAATGAACGTGGACCGTACTGAAGAACGTCGTACCACCAGGGGTTCTCGGCGTGGGCCGCCATGTGGTTCGGTACAATGTCCAACACCAGCCCCATCCCGCGGCGCTCCAGTTCCCCGGCCAGGGCGGCCAGTTGCTCCTCGCCCCCCAGTTCCGGGTTCACCCGGGACGGGTCGGTCACGTCGTATCCGTGGGCGCTGCCCCGTCTGGCCTGGAGCAGGGGCGAGGCGTAAAGATCGGTGATCCCCAACGCGTCGAGGTACGCCACCAGGGCACGCGCCTCGGCCAGCTTGAATCCCGCGTTGAACTGAACCCGGTAGGTAGCGGCCGGAATCCGGTTGAAACGGGTCATTTCAGGTGCCCCTCCGCATCCGGAGCTTCTCGCCGAGCTCGACGAAACGGTCGACCCAGATGCGAGTGTCCTCGTCCCCCTGTTCGGCTTCGCCCCGCAGGATCGGAAAAACGGTGTTCAGCAGTTTGTAGTAGATGTTCTGCACCTTCCAAAGATCCACTTCGAAGGGCAGTTCCATGGTTAACCCAACCACCGCGTCCAGGTTCCCGAGCAGCCCCAGGTCGGTGGGTCTTGCCGCCAGCCGCTCGGCCATCCGTTCTACGGTTTGCTCCAGCATGTACCCGAGTTCCTCGCCGTGCAGTTCCACGCCCAGCATCTGGGCTTCGCGCACAAGCGTGTTGATCTGGTCGAGGTTGAACGCCTCTTCCCCGAAGGCCCGGCGCAGTTGGGTGTTCAGCACGAAATCGGCGGCCGTCTGCAGCGTCTTCGGTTGGGGCAGCCCCAGGTCTTTTAGAAACCGCATCAACGATAGGTGCCGTTCGTAAAGCCGGTGGCAGTCGGTCTCGACTTCCGACAGGGTGGTGTCAAGGATGATGTCCAGGATCTGCCGCTGCTGGTCCCGGAACAGCTCCCGCAACGAGTAGGTGATGCCCGCGAAGTACTGGTCCATGAACCGGATCACCTCGGGAAGGTCGGCCCGGTCGAAAGCCGCGGCGACTCCCTCCGCCATGTCCTGGTAGGCTTCCGCGCCCCTGTACACCCGGACCCCGCCGTTCAGGTTGTGAAAACCGAAGTACAGTGCACCATAGCTCAACGTCTCCGACTCCCGGGTGATTTCCGAGGTAAACCGCGCCCGCCCCACCGCCAGCTTGGCCTTTCCCTGCACCAGCTCCCGGTGGTCCTGCCGGTCCACGTTATAGCAGTAAATTCGTGACCGGTCCTCGTACGGCCCGAAAAGCGAACTGATGGCGTAGTGGGCGCCCACCTTGGGCAGGTCGATCATCGCCGGCTTGACGAACTTTTCGTAAACGTGGGCGCCGTGTTCGGAAACGTTGCTCTTCGCCCGGGCCAGCCGTTCGACGAACTCGGACTCCAGGTCGTCGCCAAAGAGTTCCCGCCCAAGCTGGATCACCCGCCCGGCGTACTGGATGACCTGCACCGTTTCGATCCCCGAGATGTCGTCGAAAAACCACCCGCAGCTCGTGTACATCAGCATGGCGTGCCGTTGTATTTCCAAGAGCTTCAAGACCGTAACCTGTTCCAGCGGTTCGAGTTCACGGTCGGCGTGCGCGCCGAGGAACCGCCGCACGCTCTCCGGAGAACGGTCCAGCGCCACCGACACGTAGTCGTTACGCGCCGCCCAAGGGTTCTTCAGGAAACTGCCCGCCGACTCTTCGTAACGCGAGGCCGCCGCATCACGGAGCCAGTCCAGGGCCTCCCGTAGCGGCGCCCGCCAACCCTGATGCCACCCGGGGCGCATCCCGGAATTACACCCGCAGTCGCTACGCCACCGTTCCACCCCGTGGATGCAACTCCAGGAGGAATCCTCCACAATTTCCACCTCGTGTGTCGGCGGCTGCAATTCCAGGTACTCCCCGTAGTTGGTGAGCCGCGCGAAGTTGTCGGCCTCGATGTGGTGCAGGGCGTAGGCCAACGCCATTTCCCCGTGCCGGTGGTGGTGACCGTAGGTCTCGCCGTCGGTGGCGATGTGGACCAACTGCAACCAAGTACGCCCCCCGTCGAAACCACCGAACAGCCGTTCGACCAGGCGTTCCCCGTTGTCGAGCAGGTCTTCAAAGGCGATGGCACGCGAGATGGGGCCGTCGTAGAAGAAAATGTTGATCGTCCGGTCCGAGTCGGGCAAGCGCAGCAGGTAGGCCATGGACGGGTCAATGCCCCGGTCCCCCACCTCCCGCCAGGCGTCGGTGCCAAGTTTGCGTACCCGGCCGGCCTGGTGCGGGGCGAGGA
>JACUUW010000118.1 GCA_014859075.1 Desulforudis sp. | reverse complement strand
AAAGGGGGACTGTCCCCCTTTTTGTTGAGAAAATCTGCGGTAACCTCTTGACGGCCGTATGGACGAGACATAAGATTGAGGAAGTAAATAGTTTAATTGGTTAACTAAGTTGGGAGGGGAGGATCAAGGGGCTTGAACCAGTCTTTTCTGGATGAGTCTTTGTACAAGATCGACGAGCTGATGAACCACTTGCTCCGCCGGTTGCACCAGAAAATCTGGCGGCATCTGCCGCAGGAAATGACCCAGAGCCAGTTCGCCGTCTGCAAGCTGGTCAAGCAGCACGGACGGCTGTCTGTTTCCGAACTGGCCGAGAGCCTGGGGGTGTCCCTGAGCGCGGTGACGGTGACGGCCGACAAGCTGTGCCGGGCCGGGCTCCTGGAGCGCCGCCGGGATAGCGAAGACCGGCGAGTGGTTTGGTTGATGCTGACCGGAGAGGGGGATCGGGCGGTTTCCGAGATTTTGGAAATCCTGCACCGGACTCTCAAGCGTTCGTTCGAACGCCTTCCCGACGAGGATGTGGTGAAGCTGGTCGAGATCTGTGAAAAGCTGCTGGCTATCCTGCGGGCCGAAGAAGAACGAGCTGAGATTGAAGGGGAGGGGTAGTTCTTTGTTGAGACGCAGGTTCTTGGCACTGGTAGTGATCCTGGGACTGTTGGCGGTACTGTCGGGCTGTGCAACCGAGCCCGGGGAACAAGAGGAAGACGCGGCCGTGGCGGTGTTCGTGGCCAAGGCCGAGATGGGGCGGCTCAGCCGTGGGGACTTTCTCACCGGAAAGGTGGCGGCCCGGGCCGAAATCCACGTGGTGCCCAAGATGGCCGGCAAGGTGGCGGCGGTGACGGTGGACGTCGGTGACCGGGTGCAGGCCGGGCAGGTGTTGCTGCGGTTCGAGGTGCCCGAGTTGGAGGCGCAGCTCCGGCAGGCCGAGGCCGGGGTGGCGCAGGCCGAGTCGGGACTGGTGCAGGCGCAACTGTCTCTCGAGCAGGCCGAGGCCGATTATGAACGGATGAAATACCTGTTTGACCAAGAGGCGATTCCGGCGGCCGAGTTCGAAAAGGTGGAAATGAACTACAAAATGGCCCGGGATCAGGCCGAGAATCTCCGCCCGGCGCAGCTCCGGCAGGCCGAAGCCCAGTTGGAATACGTTCAGGCGAACCTGGCCAACGCCGTCGTCGCCTCCTCGATCACCGGGCTGGTGGCCGCGCGGAACGTGGACCCCGGCGAGATGGCTTCCCAAACCACGCCGGTGTTCACCATTGTCGATATCGACCAGGTGCGGGTGGAGGTCAGTGCCTCCGAAAAGCTGGTGAACCGGATCAAGACCGGCCAGGAGGTGGCGGTGCTGGTCACGGCCGTCTCCTCCGAGCCGCTGACCGGGAAGGTGTTCAGCGTGGCGCCCGCGGCCGACCCGCGCACCCGGACCTACCCGGTGCGGATCGAACTGCCCAATCCGGAACACCAGTTGAAACCGGGGATGTTCGCCGAGGTCGACTTCGGGACGGCGGAGGACGAAAGTGTGCTGGTGCCGCGGGACGCCGTATTCCAGCGCGCCGGCGTGAACGCCGTGTTTGTGTACGCCGACGGCCGGGTGGAGTTCCGCGAGGTGGTCCCCGGACCGTCCGACGGCCGCACCATTGTGGTGCACGAAGGTTTGGAGACCGGAGAAACGGTGGTCGTCTCCGGACAGGACGTCCTGGAAGACGGTATGGAAGTCGAGGCCTCGGAAATGGAGGTTGACGCATGAGGTTAGCCGACATTGCGGTCCGGCGCCCGGTCGGCGTGCTGATGCTGGCCCTGGCGTTGATCCTGCTGGGCATGGTGTCGTTGAGCCGCTTGGCCATGGACCTGCTTCCCGATATGGAAATCCCGGTGGCGGCCATTGTTACCACCTACCCGGGCGCCGGCCCGCAGGAGGTGGAGCAGCTGGTCACCCGGCCGATCGAGGAGTCGGTGGCCACCGTCGAGAACCTGACGAGTATTTCCTCAATTTCCCAGGCGAACTCTTCGATGGTCATTGCCCAGTTCGACTGGGGTACGGACATGAACGTGGTCAATCAGGATGTCCGGGAGTCGGTGGACTGGGTACAGCGTGCTCTGCCGTCGGATGCCGAGCGCTCGATGGTGTTCAAGTTTGACCCCACGATGATGCCGGTACTGGTGATGGGCTTCTCCGGTGACCAGAGCCTGGCCGATCTGCACCGGATTGCGGAGGACACGATTAAACCGCGCCTAGAACGACTGGAGGGCGTGGCTTCGGTGGCCGTGCAGGGCGGTCGGCAGCGGGAGATCCAGGTGCAACTGGACCCGGTGGCCATGCAGGGCTACGGGGTTTCGGCCGAACAGGTGATGCAGTCCATCAGGGCGGGTAACCTGAACCTGGCCGGCGGTACCGTGGAAGAGGGGTCCCGGGAGTACCTGGTACGGGTCCCCGGCGAGTTCGTCAGCCTGCGGGACGTGGAGGGCGTGGTGGTGCCTACGCCGGAAGGCGCGCCGGTGCGGCTGGTGGACATCGCCGAGATCCGGGACGGTTACCGGGATGCTGATGTGATCAGCCGCCTGAACGGGGAGCCCAGCCTGGCCCTGGTGGTGATGAAACAGCCGCAGGCCAACACCATCCAGGTGGTGCAGGCGGTTCAGGAAGCACTGGACCGGATCGAACAGGGACTGCCGGGGGACGTCCAGTTCGAGGCCGCTTTGGACCAGGCCGAATTCATCGAGCTGGCCGTCGGCAACCTCCGCAACGACCTGTTGATGGGTTGTCTGTTGGCGGCCCTGGTGATCTTCATTTTCCTGCGCAACATTCGGACCACGGTGATCATCTGTACCACCATTCCCCTGGCGATTGTCGGGGCCTGCAACATGATTTACTTCAGCGGGGAGACGCTTAACCTGCTGACCCTGGGGGGGTTGGCCCTGGGCGTCGGGGTGATCGTGGACGACGCCATCGTGGTGCTGGAGAACGTTTACCGGCACCGCCGGGAGGGACTGCCCCCGCTGGATGCCGCCCGGACCGGGGCCTCCGAGGTCACCGGCGCGGTGATCGGCGCGTCGCTGACTTCGATGGCCGTTTTTCTGCCGATCGTGTTCGTGGGCGGCATTTCTGCGGAGATTTTCGGTCCCCTGGCCCTGACCGTGGTGTTCGCCCTGCTTTCCTCGCTGGTGATGGCCCTGACGGTGGTGCCCATGCTCGGCTCGCGGCTCCTGGCGCGGATGCCTGAAGACCCGCGGGCGGACGGGAAACGCCTCGAGCGGCTGTTGTACTTGTCCGGGGCCTGGATGGAGCGGCTGAAAGACTGGTACGGGCGGATCCTGGCCCGGAGCCTGCGGCGCCGGCGCCTGGTGGTGATTCTGGCCGCGGCTGTCTTCCTCGCCAGTCTGGCGCTGGTGTCTCTGGTGGGAACCGAGTTCTTCCCGGCGGTCGACGAGGGCGTGGTGAGTGTCGGCATCGAGATGCCCCGGGGCACGGCCACTGAGGAGACCGACCGGATGGCCGCCCGGGTGGAAGAAATCGCCTCCCGGATACCGGAAGTGGAAACGGTGTCCGTCAGCGTCGGGGCCGGAGACTGGATGGCCCAGTCGGGAATGGGCGGCACCGCGTCAGACCGGGCGGCGGTTGACATCCGGTTGGTGCCGCTCGGAGAGCGAAGCAGAAGTTCCGGGGACGTGGCCGAGGAATTCCGGCGGGAATTGGCCCGGATTCCGGGGGCCACCTTCCGGGTGGATACTTCCGGCGGCTTCGCGGGCATGATGGGCGGCGCGCCCGTGGAAGTGCGCCTCAAGGGGGACGATCTGGACACGCTGGCCCGCCTGGGTGAGCAGGCCGCCGCCCTGGTGGCCGGCGTGGAGGGGACCCGGGAGGTGCAGTCCAGTCTGGAGGAAGGGCGCCCCGAAGTGCAGGTCCTGGTGGACCGGGACCGGGCGTCCGCGCACGGCCTGAGCGTTCATCAGGTTGCTTTGGCGGTGCGTACGGCTTTGCACGGCGAGGTGGCCACCGTTTATCGGGTGGGCGGTGACGAGATCGACGTGCGGGTGCGGTTGGCCGAGGATTTCCGGCGGCATCTGGCCGATCTGGAGAATCTGCTCATCGCTGCGCCCACCGGGGCCCAGGTGATGCTCCGGGATGTGGCCCACCTGGCCGTCGGCGAAAGCCCGGTGGCCATCACCCGCGACGACCAGGCGCGAACCGTCTCGATCACGGCCCAGATCGCCGGCCGCGACCTGGGCAGTGTGAACGCTGACGTGCAGTCCGTCCTGAGCGAGATGTCTTTGCCTTCCGGTTACTACTTCGAGACGGGGGGCGAGGCGGAGGAGATGATGGACGCTTTCGGCGAACTGGGGTTCGCCCTGGTGCTGGCGGTGGTCCTGATCTACATCGTCCTGGCCGTGCTGTTTGAATCGCTGTTCTTCCCGTTCGTGATCATGTTCTCCCTGCCGGTTTCGCTGACCGGGATGGTCCTGGCGCTCCTGCTGACCGGCCGCTCGTTCAGCCTGACGGCTTTCATCGGGGTGATCGTGGCCATGGGGATCGTGGGCAAGAACTGCATCGTGCTGATCGATTACGTGAATCAATTGCGGCGGAAGGGCATGGAGCGGGATGAGGCCATCCGCACAGCCGGCCCGGTGCGGCTGCGGCCGATCCTGATGACCACCCTGACTACGGTGTGCGCCATGCTCCCGATCGCATTGGGGCTGGGCGAGGGCGCCGAGTTCACGGCGCCGATGGCCACCGTCATCATCGGCGGGCTGGTGTTTTCCACGGTGGTGAGTCTGGTGCTGGTGCCGGTCATTTACAGTGTCTTCGACGACTGGGGCCGGAAGATCATCCACCGGTTCAGCCGCGGTGCGGACGTGTCCGCCTAAACCGAGCGGCGCGGGTTCGGACCGGGCGGTCGGCAAAGGGTCACAGCCCCGCAGTCTTGCGGGGCTTGTGCGTTTCAGCTTACAATGAGGTTGCAAGCAGGGGAGAAAAGGAGAATTAACGTGGACACGGTGGACGTTCTGGGCGCGTCGGTGGCGTGCCTGACACTTGGCGAGGCGGCCGAGGTGGTGGCCGGGTTCGTGCGCGAGGGCCGGCCGCGGCAAGTAATCACCTTGAACCCCGAATTCCTTTACCGGGCGCAATCCGAGCGCGAGTTGATGGAGACCGTGCGCCGGGCCGACCTGGTGACCGCCGATGGCGTGGGGATCGTCTGGGCGGCCCGGAAGGCCGGCCGCCCGGTGCCCGAGCGGGTGACCGGGATCGACCTGCTGCTGCGCCTGGCGGTGGAGGCCGGGGCGCGGCACTGGCGCGTATTCCTGCTGGGGGCGGCGCCGGGAGTGGCCGAGGCGGCGGGGCGGGAACTGGCGGCGCGGTACCCGGGGCTGGTCCTGGCGGGCACCCACCACGGCTACTTTAAGCCGGAAGAGGAGCCGGAGGTAATCGCCAAGGTGCGGGCGAGCCGGCCGGATTTGCTTTTTGTCGCCTTGGGCGCGCCCCGACAGGAACTCTGGGCGGCGCGCCACCTGGCGGCGCTGGGGGTGCCGGTCGTGGTCGGGGTCGGCGGCAGCCTGGACGTGCTGGCCGGCAAAGTGCACCGGGCGCCGGTGTGGCTGCGGCGCTTGCACCTGGAGTGGCTGGGGCGGCTCCTGATGGACCCGCGGCGCTGGCGGCGCCAGCTCGTGCTCCCCAAGTTCGCCCTGCTGGTCCTCCGGCGCCACCGCTAAACTCACCGAAGGTCAGGGAAAGTAAAAAGGCACCTTTTTACTTTCCCCTGACCTTTATTGGTTGAGGATGTGGGTGGTCCAGATGTAGAGGTCGCCGCGGGTGAGTGGGGTTTCGTGGTTGTGACTGGGCAGCTCCGGGGGCACCAGCCCCTTTTCGAGAGCCAGGGGCCAGGCGGTATCAGCGGCCGAGGGGGTGCCGGTGACCCACAGCACCATCCGGGCCGCTTCCGGGGCGGTGATGGGTTCGGCGGGCACGGACAACGGGTAGCGGATTTCAGCGGGACCCGTAAGCCGGCCGAGCGCTTGGGCGCGGGTGAGGGCGCCGGTGAACACGTTGGCGAACTCCAGGTGAGTGGTGGGGCGGTCCAGGCCGAAGTCGTTCCGGTATCCGCCGTTGACCAGCCCGAGACGCATTATTTCCCGGGCGGCCGGGTAAGCGGGGTGCCGCGTGAAAGCGGGCTCAAGTTGGAACGGTTTCAGGTAGGCGCCCTGGGTGGTCAGGATTTCCTGGACGGCCTTGATGTG
>JACUUW010000117.1 GCA_014859075.1 Desulforudis sp. | reverse complement strand
ACCGCGATGATCTGCCTCTGGTCCGAAGAGCGGGGCCTGTTCGTCCCCGCGGCCGTCCGCAGTCCCTACGCCGCCGAACTCAAGGACGTCTTGTGGGAACGCGACACGGGTATCGTCGGCTGGGCCGTGCAGTCCCGCGAACCCTGTCTCGTCACCGACGCCCGGAGTGATCCGCGCCTGGAACAGGAACTCGGATTATCCCAGTTTCTGCGCTCACTCATTTTTATCCCCCTGGCGTACGAGGACGAAGTGCTGGGAATATTTGTCATTGGAGACCGCCAACCCGGGGTCTATCGTGAGCACAATTTGCATATTCTGACCATTGTCGGTGGACTGGCCACCGTGGCCCTCGACAATACACGGCTCCACCACCGCCTGAAGAAAGCGGCCGGGTACGATCCCCTGACCGGGTTGCCCAACCGGTATCAATTCTGGCGGCACCTGCAGTCCGAGCTGCACCGCACCCGCAGCCAGGATCAGCCGCTGGCGGTGATTCTGATTGAGATCGACCAGCTGTCCGTCCTCAACGGTCGGTACGGGTTCGCGGTGGGGGACTACGCTCTGGTACAGTTCGCGCGGGCGTTGGAGGATCGGGTGGGGGCCCGGGGTACGGTCGCCCGCTACGGGGGGGACGGTTTTGCGCTGCTGTTGCCCGAGTTCGGCGAAATCCGGGCCACGGAAATCGCCGAACGCTTGCAGCGGGCTGTCGAACAGATCTCCTTCGGGGTCGAGGGCCGGGAAGAGCGGGTCCGGCTCTCGGTGCGCATCGGGCTGGCGGTATCCCCGCTGGACGGGGCGACGGCCGACGAACTGCTGCGGCAGGCGGAAAGCTACCTGTACGCTTCCGGGGAACCGGTGATCGCCGGTGCTTCGCCGGCGGGAGGGAGCCGGGGTCGTGCCTAACCCGCGGGATCTGTGGGAAGGACTGTTGAACCTGGTGTTTCCCGGTGAACCGGGCTGTCCGGTCTGTGGCGCCGGAGACGAAGCGCTGCTGTGTCCCGCTTGCCGGGAAGCAATGGGGGCCTTGTCCGGCAAACCGCACTGTGATCGGTGCGGCCGTTTCACCGGTACGGCGGCTCCGGTCCACTATTGCCCGGAATGCCGGTCGACCCGTTGGCCTTTTGAACGGTGCCGGGCGTACGGCCCTTATGACGGTGTCTTGCGCGACGCGGTGCACAGCTTGAAATACGGCCGCAGACGCGAGTTGGCCCGGCCCCTGGGGGAACTTATGGCCCGGACCGTCCACCCCCAAGAGGCCTACCGGACGGCCGACTTCCTGGTACCGGTGCCCTTGACCGGGGAGGCTTTCAAGCGCCGCGGTTTCAATCAGGCGGCGCTGCTGGCCGATTCGGTCGGCCGGGAACTGGGGTTGCCGGTACGCCCGGTCCTGGCCAAGGTGCGCAATACACCGGCCCAGGCCGGGCTGTCGCGGGCCGCGCGTCTGAAAAACCTGGCCGGATCGTTCGCCGTCACCGGGGGGACCGGGATCATCCGGGACCGCACCGTGGTGCTGGTCGACGACGTGTTCACCACCGGGAGTACACTCTCCGAGGCGGCGCGGGTGCTGCGAAAAGTAGGGGCGGCGCGGGTGTTGGGGTTGGTTTTTGTCGCCGGAAGGAATTGAATCCGACACAGACCAACATGACCGATTGGGCTATCCACAACCGAAGGGCTGTAGTAACGGCTTATTCACAGGTTTATACACATTATCCACAAGAAATTGTTCCCAAGAAGGGATTCTACAAATCCTGTTTTCGACAATCCTGCTTTTTGTTGGTATCTGCAGGATTTTCCTTACCTGGCGGGAATAATATGAATTAACTCCACATGAAAGGGGTTGACGGATTGCGGATTCTGGTACGCGGCAAGAATATCGAGGTAACGCCTGCACTCCGGGGGTATGCAGAAAAAAGGCTCCGCAAGCTCGCGAAATTCGAGCAGCATTTTGGGGAGGTTCAGGTGACGCTGACGGTCGAGAAAGATTCCCACCGTATTGAGGTGACCATCCCCATCGACGGCATGATCCTGCGGGGCGAGGAAACCACCGGGGACATGTACGCCTCGATGGACCTGGTAGTCGAAAAACTTGAAAAGCAACTGGACAGATACAAGGGCAAACTGCGGCGGAGACGGGTCATGGCCGAAGGCCAACCATATATTGACGAACCACTGGATGAGGATGAAGACTTCCAGATCGTACGGACCAAACGGTTTGCGCTTAAGCCGATGGCGCCGGAAGAGGCCGTAATGCAGATGAACCTTTTAGGCCACAGCTTCTTTGTGTTCACCAACGCCGAAAACGAGCAGGTGAACGTGGTTTACAAGCGTAGGGACGGCAACTACGGCCTGATCGAGCCCGACTTGGGCTAGGAACGGTTGGCGGGAAAGGACGGGGCCGGGTGATCACCCGGCCCTTTTTCCAATATATCCCTGTTTGACTTGAAAGTTCTTGGTTGAAGTGCTAAAATAGACAACGCTATTTAATAGGGGATTCATTAGGGGGTGTACCCTTGCTCGGATTTCTGAAGAACATTCTCGACGACAACGCCCGCGAGGTCAAGAAACTGTCGCGGGTGGTGACGGCCGTAAACGAACTTGAACCCGAAATCGAGAGACTGTCGGACGCCGAACTCCAGGCCAAGACGCCCGCTTTCCGGGAGCGTCTGGCGGCCGGGGAGACGTTGGACGATTTGCTGCCCGAGGCCTTCGCCGTCGTGCGCGAGGTGTCCCGGCGGGTGTTGGGCATGCGTCATTTCGACGTGCAGATCATGGGCGGCGTGGTACTCCACCAGGGCCGGATCGCCGAGATGAAAACCGGCGAAGGCAAGACCCTGGTGGCCACCCTGCCGGCCTGCCTGAACGCCCTGACCGGCCGGGGTGTGCACATCATCACCGTCAACGACTACCTGGCCAAGCGCGACAGCGAGTGGATGGGCCAGATTTACCGGTTCCTGGGGTTGAACACCGGCCTCATCGTGCACGGGTTGAATCCCGAGCAGCGCCGGGAGGCCTACGGGGCGGACATTACCTACGGCACCAACAACGAGTTCGGCTTCGACTACCTGCGGGACAACATGGCGATCTATCCCCGGGACCTGGTGCAGCGGGATCTGCATTACGCCATCGTGGACGAGGTGGACAGCATCCTGATCGACGAAGCCCGGACGCCGCTCATTATTTCCGGGCCGTCGGCCAAACCGACCGATACCTATTACACCATGGCCCGCCTGGTGCCCCGGCTCCGGGCGGAGACGCACTACACGGTGGACGAGAAGGGGCGCACCGTCAGCCTGACCGAGGAAGGCTTCGCCCGGTGCGAGGAAATGTTGAAGATCGCGAACCTGGCCGACCCGGAACATGAAGAGACCGTTCATCACCTGAACCAGGCACTCAAGGCGCAGGCCCTGTTCAAGCGGGACCGTGACTACGTGGTAAAGGACGGCCAGGTGATTATCGTCGACGAGTTCACCGGCCGGCTGATGTTCGGACGCCGGTACAGCGACGGTCTGCACCAGGCCATCGAGGCCAAGGAAGGTGTCAAGATCGAACGCGAGTCGCAAACCCTGGCGACCATTACCTTTCAGAACTACTTCCGGATGTACGAGAAGCTGGCCGGGATGACCGGGACGGCCGACACCGAGGCCGAGGAGTTCAGCAAGATCTACAAGCTGGACGTGGTGGTGATCCCGACCCATAAGCCGATGATCCGGAACGACATCCCGGACGCCGTATTCAAGACCGAGGAGTTCAAGTTCCGGTCGGTGGTCGAGGAGATCGCCGCGCGACACGCCACCGGGCAGCCGGTGCTGGTGGGCACCATCTCGATCGAGAAGTCGGAGATCTTGAGCCGGATGCTGACCCGGCGGAAGATCCCGCACCAGGTCTTGAACGCCAAGTACCACGAAAAGGAAGCCGAAATCGTGTCCCAGGCCGGCCGGATCGGGACGGTGACCATCGCCACCAACATGGCCGGGCGCGGGACCGACATCCTGCTCGGCGGCAACCCGTCCTTCCTGGCCCTGCAGGAGATGCGCAAGCGCGGTTACCCACCGGAGGTCATTGCCGAGGCCGGGGAATACGGGCCGTGCACCGAGGAGATCCTGGAGGCCCGCCGGGTTTACCGCGAACTGTACGCCGAGTTCAAGAAAGTCACCGATGCCGAGCACGACCGGGTGGTGGCGCTGGGGGGTCTTTTCATCATTGGTACCGAACGTCACGAGGCCCGGCGCATCGACAACCAGCTCCGCGGCCGGTGCGGCCGGCAGGGTGACCCCGGGGCGACCCAGTTTTTCGTAGCCCTGGATGACGACCTGTTGCGCCTGTTCGGCGGCGACAATATCGCCGGTTTGATGGATAGGCTGAAGATGGATGACGACGCGCCCCTGGAACATTCGCTCATCAGCCGGTCTCTGGAGACCGCCCAGCGGCGGGTGGAGAACCGGAACTTCAGCATCCGCAAGCACGTCTTGAACTATGACGACGTCATCAACCAGCAGCGGGAACTGATTTACCGGCAGCGGCGTCAGGTGTTGGTGGAGGAGAACCTGGCCCCCGTGGTGCGGCGGATGATGGCGGAGATGGCCGAACAGGCCGTGGCCACCTACGTGCCCGAAGGGGTTTACCCGGAGGAGTGGAACTACGAAGGTTTGTTTGAGTACATGGCCCACATTCTGCCCGGGGAGAAGCTGACCACGGAAGACGTGGAGGCCCGCCTGGATAAGAAGCGGGATGATTTCCACCGGGAGGACCTGCGGGAGTTCTTCCTGGGCGAACTGCAGCGGGCCTATGAGGCCCGGGAGGCCGAACTGGGCAGCGAGGTCATGCGGGAGATTGAGCGGGTGGTCATGCTGCGCATCGTGGACGAGAAGTGGATGGATCACCTGGACGCCATGGACCAGCTTCGCGAGGGCGTCGGGCTGCGGGCGTACGGTCAGAAGGACCCATTGGTGGAATACAAGTTCGAAAGTTATGACATGTTTCAGAACATGGTCGCCGACATCCAGGAGGAAACGGTGCGCCACCTGTTCCGGGTACGCGTGGCACGGCGGGACCAGCTGGAGCGCCGCGCGGTGCAGGAAAACCAGCCCGCCGGGGGCGGCGCGGAAGCGGCTCCCCGGCAGCCGGTCCGGCGCGAGAAGAAAGTGGGCCGGAACGACCCCTGTCCGTGCGGCAGCGGCAAGAAATATAAAAAGTGCTGTGCCGGGAAAGAGAACAAGCAGGCAGCGGGATAACGGTGGTCCGTCGTCGGTCGGTGGTCGGAATTAACACAAGTACCGGCTGCGCCGGTGCAGTAATGGTTGCTGGTCGCCGGTGGTCGGTAACGGAGGAGGCTTGGCTGTAGCCGTCGGTACCGGGACACGGGCAAGCAAATTAGAGAGGGGTTTTTCTGTGGAGAGCCAGAAAGCTTTGAAAGAGAATATCAGGAGACAGTGGACAAGTTTTAAAGAAAAAATGCCTGATATAGGAAGAGCTTATCAGGAGTTACCCGAAGAGGTTTACAAAAACGGGGCCCTCAGTGCAAAGACAAAAAGATTGATGGCCATAGCAGTGGCGGTCGCCTCAGGCTGCAAAGGATGCATACTCTATCAGACCGACCATGCATTGAATTTGGGAAGCAGCAGCGAAGAAATATTGGAGGCTTGTGCAGTCGCGATAAGCCTGGGCGGCACCATGGCCGCGGCGGAAACAACCAGGGTGGTTCAATATTTGGAGGAAATGGGTAAGTTATAGCGGGTTCAGGAGCTGTTCCCGACTGGGAGATGGTGCCGCCTCCAAGTAACGCCGTTCGTTTGGATAGCTGCGGAATGGTTTTTCACTGACGACTCCATTGATTTAAGGAGGTATTAACAGTCGTGTATGTGGAACTGAACAAGACTTGTGAAGAGCTGCGCCGGCGGATCGTCGACCTGGAGCACTCTCTTTGACCTGGCCGATAAAAACACGGAGATCGCGGCCCTTGAAAAAAGAATGGAAGCGCCGGGATTCTGGCAGGACCAGGAGCAGGCCCAGCAGGTGACCCGGCTTTTGGCCGGGCTGCGGAGAAGGGTCGAGGAGTTCGAAACCCTCCGGCGGGACTTCGAGGATGCCGAGGTGCTGCTGGAGCTCGGGCAGGACGACGAGGACGCCGACACGGCCGTTGAAGTCGAACAGCACCTGGCCGAACTGGAACGGCGGGTAAGGACGTTGGAACTCGAACTGCTGCTGTCCGGGCCCTACGACCGCCGGAACGCCATCCTGAGCCTGCACGCCGGGGCCGGAGGCTTAGAGACAA
>JACUUW010000116.1 GCA_014859075.1 Desulforudis sp. | reverse complement strand
CCCGAAGACTGGCCACCCAAGGGCATCGGGTGACCGTGTTGTCGCGAAGGGGGGGTGACACCCCCGCTTCGCCGGGAATCGACGTCGCCCAGTGGAACCCGCTCCAGCCGGCACCGGCCCTGTTTGACGGCCGGGACGCCGTCGTCAACCTGGCCGGCGAGTCCATCGCCGTCGGCCGCTGGACCGAAGCCCGGAAGCAGCGGATAATGGACAGCCGGGTCCGCCCCACCCGCGGCCTGGTGTCCGCCCTGGAGAACCTTCCCCAGGACCGCCGTCCGCCGGTCCTGGTCAGTGCCTCGGCCGTGGGCTACTACGGCCCCCGCGGTGACAAGGACCTGTATGAGGACGCCCTCCCGGGAGACGACTTTCTGGCCCGGGTCTGCCTGGCCTGGGAGAACGAAGCCCGCGCCGCCGAAGCCCTGGGCATGCGGGTGGTGCTTACGCGGCTGGGGATGGTGCTGGGTCCGAACGGCGGGATCTTGTCCAGGATGGTGCCGCCCTTCCGGCTGGGGCTCGGCGGCCCGATCGGCTGCGGCATCCAATGGCTCTCGTGGGTGCACCTGGACGACGTCGTCGCCGCCCTTTTGCTGGCGATCGAAAACGAGGCCGCCCACGGCCCACTGAACGTCACCAGCCCCCACCCGGTACGCAACCGCGAGTTCGCCCGGATTCTGGGCCGCGTGCTCGGCCGGCCGTCGTTCGTGCCGTTGCCCGCCGTCCTACTGCGCCTGGGACTGGGGGAAATGGCCGACCTGTTGCTGACCGGCCAGCGGGTACTTCCGGCCCGCCTTAAGGAGTTGGGCTTTGGACACCACTTCCCCACTCTCCCTGGGGCCCTCGCGGACGCACTCGCGAAAAGGTGTTAGAAAAACAGGGAAGAAAAAGGCGGCGGACCGGTTCTCAGCCCGTCGGCTCGGCGTAAGCCGGCGGTGTGTGTATCCAGCCCTTGGCCTTGCCGTACTTAAGAAACTTCTGGTACAGGCCGATTTCTTCAAAGAGGCTCGTCGAAAATCCGGCGCAGCGGGTCGCTCCTGGTGGTTTCAATGATGCCCCGCAGGTGCAGATCCATCGCCTCCTGCATGCCCCGCAGGAGCATCCGGTAGGTGAACCGGTCTTCCAGGGTTTCCGGGTCGACCGAGGCCCAAGATGGTTGTTCATTACGGAAATCGTCGAACCGCTTAAGCCAGGCCGGCCTCCTTAATCCTCTGCCGCATGAAAGCGCCGGCCCGGTAGTGTTCGTCCTCGTCCTCGATAAGACGCAGGCGCACCAAATCCGGCGGCAGTTTTCCAAGGACGATCCCCTTGCCCTGCACCTCGAAGATCAGGTAGAGCTGCTCGTCTTCCTGAACCTGCACCGCGTAGTCCCCGTTCTTCTCGATGACGTAAATCGACACCATGTCCGGGCTGTCCAGAAAAATATCGACCGCGTCCTTCAGCGTAGCTTTTCTTTTCATAATAAATTTCAAGTCATCCATGCCGGTTTAGTCCCCTCCGTCCAGATAGATTATTTCGCCCCGGATGTCCCGGCCCAGGTGCAGCAGCCCGTAAGAAGCCCGCGGTTGCCGGCGGCGGTCGGTGGGTGATCCGGGGTTAAACAGTAGCACGTCGCCGTGCCGTTGACAGTAAGGCGCGTGCGTGTGGCCGAACACAACACAGTGGGCGTCCGGAAATGCGGCCAAGGCCCGGTCCTGGACTTTCCCATATCCCCCGTGTCCGTGCAACACCCCGATGCGGAACCTCTCCAATTCCAAGAGCCTGGTCTCACCCAGTTTTTTGTGCACGTCCAGGGAATCCATGTTCCCGGCCACGGCCACCACCGGCGCCAGCCGGGCCAGTTCGTCCAGTACACTCAAGACCGTGATGTCCCCGGCGTGGACGATCAGATCAACTCTGGTGAAATCTTGGAGCAACGGCTCCGGCAGTCTCCCGGCCCGCGAGGGAATATGGGTGTCCGCCAGAACCCCGATGACGATAAAACGCCACCTCCGACCCAGAATGCCCTTGGAATGGCAAAGTCCGGACTGTTCTACTCTGCCCACCCTTTAACCAAAAAATTTTCTACAGCGACCGCCCTAAACCCTCCGTTCCCGCTTGGAAATACTCCATGTAATTCGCCCCGGCATCCGGTAAAAATTCGAGCCCCGCCAAGAAAACCGGAGCTGAATTTAGCACATAAGTTTTATTCCGAGCAACGGTCTGCAGTATAATCCATAATTTATTTGACAATAATATTATTAAGTTATATATAATTAATTGTAAGATAGTAATTGTAAGTGTGGGGGGCATATCAATGGTCAGGGTCGGTGATAGAGAGCCTGTCTTTGCCATCGGAATAGTCGCTGAAATGTTCGAGATCCATCCCCGGACCCTGCGGATTTACGAGGAGTGCGGTCTGGTCCGCCCGGCCCGCACGAAGGGAAACAACCGGCTCTACTCGCGGGCGGACCTGGAGCTGATCCAGCGGGTACGCTACCTGACCCAGGTCAAGGGCGTTAACCTGGCCGGGGTGAAGATCATTCTGCAGTTGGAGGAAATTCTGGGACCGATCATCACCGGGACGCGAAAAAACTAGAAAGCGTCGGGGGAGACCGATTTCACTCAATGGTTGGAGGTGGTGTACAGTGTCGCTCATGAAATGGGATCCGTTTCGGGACGTGCAGAGCCTACAGCACGCGGTGAACCGTTTGTTTGACGACAGCATCGCCCGGCATTTCGAACGTGGCTACGGCATCGGTTTCGGAGTGGCTGATATCTACGAAACCACCGATAAAATCGTTGTCTACGCCGACGTACCGGGACTCGCCCAGGAGGACATCACCGTGCAGATGCTGGGCAACCAGCTCATCATCCAAGGCGAACGGAAACAGACCATGCCCGAAAATGCGCGGCAGCTCAGGGTGGAAAGACCGTGCGGCACGTTTCACAGAAGCTTTTCGGTGGGCATTCCGGTCAAACAGGACGCGATCAAGGCCACCCTGCGCAACGGGGTTCTGGAGGTCGTGCTGCCGAAGTCCGATGAATCCAAGCCCAGGCAGATCAGAATCCAGCTTGAAGAATAGAATTGGGATTTGTCCCCTCTCCCCCGGCGTTTTGAGTTTCGTCGGCAGACCTAATCTACATTGTTGGCGGCGAGGAGTCCCCCCTCGCCTTTTTCTTGAAACAAACGCATCCTGAAAACAAAGGAGGTGTGCCGGTTTGGAATACAAGGACTACTACGCCATCCTGGGCGTGGACCGCAAGGCCGACCAGAAACAAATCAAAGAGGCGTACCGCAAGCTGGCCCGGAAGTACCACCCCGACCAGAGCAAAGAGCCTGACGCGGCCGACCGGTTCAAGGAAATCAGCGAAGCCTACGAGGTACTGGGCAACCCGGACAAACGGGCCAAGTACGACTCCATTCCGGAGGGTTGGAATGAAGCCTTCGGTTTCGATTGGGCTACGAACGGCGCCCGGCATGCCGGTCCCTGGTGGAGGGGTAAAGACGGTGGTCAGGGAGTGCGTTTCACTTTCGGCAGTCAAGGTGCCGATGGTTTCAGCGACTTCTTCCGAGTTTTCTTCGGCGGTGCGGACGACCTTTTCACCACTGCACCCCGCTACGCCCGCGGTACGCACCGGAAACAGGACGTGGAGGGGACGCTGGGGATCACGTTACGCGAAGCCTACCTGGGCGCCGAGAAGTCCATCAGGTTCAACGGACACACCTCCAAAATCCGGATCATTCCGGGCACCGGTGACGGTTCCCGGATCAGGCTGCCCGGCGCGGGGGACCCCGGAAACGGCCGCGACCTTTACGTAAACATCCGGGTCCAGCCCCACCACTTCTTCCGGTTGCAGGGCCGGGACCTGGAGTGCACCCTGCCGGTGACGGTGACCGAAGCCGCCCTGGGCGCCGGGGTTGAATTCCCGTTTCTGAAAGGCTCGGTGAGCGTGAAGATTCCGCCGGGCAGCCAGAACGGGAGGACCCTGCGCTTGAAGGGCCTGGGACTCCCCGCCGCCGGGAATAAGCCGGCCGGCAACCTCCTGGTGCGCCTGGAGATCAGGATTCCGGAAACGCTCACCGCGCAGGAGAAGGAAGCGTTTGAACAACTGCAGAAAGCCTCCGGGTTCAACCCCCGTGCCAACCTGGTGGTGTAATAGATGATCATGGGACACAACAATCATAAGGAGGTGCCAGCATGCGGCTGGACAAACTGACCATTCGGGCCCAGGAAGCATTTGAGGCCGCCAGGGCCGCGGCCGAACAATACAATCACCAGGCGATCGACGCCGAACATCTCCTGGCCGGCCTGCTGCAGCCTGAGCAGAACACCGTGCACCTGATTCTGAATCGTCTGGAGGTCAGCCCGGCCGCCCTCCTGGACAAAGTCCGGGAAGAGCTGGACCGCAAGCCCAGGGTTACCGGGGCCGCCGCCGGCCAGGTGTACGTCACCCCCACCGTGCAGCAGGTCCTCGAACGGGCCTGGAGTGAGGCCGCCAAGCTCAAGGACGAGTTTTTGAGCACCGAACACCTGTTCCTCGCCCTGGCCGCCAAGGAGGGCGGCGCCGCGGCCGGACTGTTGAAGCAGCAGGGAGTGACGCCCGACCGCATCTACCAGGCGCTGAAGGAGGTCCGGGGCAGCCAGCGGGTCACCGACCCCAACCCAGAGGATAAATACCAGGCGCTGGCCCGTTTCACCCAGGATCTGACCGAGATGGCCGCCCAGAACAAACTCGACCCGGTCATCGGCCGGGACGACGAAATCCGCCGGGTCATGCAGGTGCTGTCCCGGCGCACCAAGAACAACCCCGTGCTGATCGGCGAACCGGGCGTGGGCAAAACGGCCATCGCCGAGGGACTGGCCCGCCGGATCGTTGCCGGGGACGTGCCCGAGTCCCTCAAAAACAAACGCCTCCTGGCTTTCGACATCGGCGCCCTGGTGGCCGGCGCCAAGTACCGGGGCGAGTTCGAAGACCGGTTGAAGGCGGTTCTAAAGGAGATCAGCGAACAGCACGGCGAGATCGTGTTGTTTATCGACGAACTGCACACCCTGGTGGGTGCGGGTAAAGCCGAGGGGGCCATCGACGCCGCCAACATGCTCAAACCGGCGCTGGCCCGCGGTGAACTGCGGTGTATCGGCGCCACCACCCTGGACGAGTACCGCAAGCACATCGAGAAGGACCCGGCCCTGGAACGCCGGTTCCAGCCCGTGTACGTCGGGGAGCCCGACGCCGCCGACACTGTCGCCATTCTGCGCGGGTTGAAGGAGCGGTACGAGGTGCACCACGGGGTGCGGATCAAGGACACCGCCCTGGTGGCGGCCGCCACCCTTTCCGACCGGTACATCACCGGCCGGTTCCTGCCCGACAAGGCCATCGACCTGGTCGACGAGGCCGCCTCAAAGCTCCGGACCGAACTGGATTCACGCCCGTCGGAGATCGACGAGGTCGACCGGCGGCTGCGCCAGTTGGAGATCGAACGCCAAGCGCTCCTGAAAGAGGAGGACCAGGCCAGCCGGGAACGGCTGGCGCGTCTGGATGCGGACAGGGCACACGCCGAGGAACGGCTGGCCGGCCTTCAGGCGCAATGGGAGGAAGAGCGGAACCTGATCCAGCAGGGCCGGCTGCTCAAGGAGCGCATCGAACAGGCCCGGACCGCGGAAGAGACGGCCGAGCGCAACGCCGACCTCGCGCGGGTGGCCGAAATCCGCTACTCGGTCATCCCCGGGTTGCAGAAGGAACTGGCCGACCTGAAGACCCGTCTCGAAAACCGGGGCAGCCGCCTCCTGAAGGAGGAGGTCGACGAACAGGACGTGGCCGAAATAGTCGCCAAGTGGACCGGTATCCCGGTGTCGCGGATGCTGGAAGGTGAAACCGAAAAGCTGATCCGGCTGGAAGAGAACCTGCACCGGCGCGTCGTCGGACAGGACCACGCGGTGGCGGCCATCGCCGACGCCATCCGGCGGGCCCGGGCCGGGATCGGGGACCCGCACCGGCCGATGGGTTCCTTTCTGTTCCTGGGCCCCACCGGGGTGGGTAAGACCGAATTGGCCAAGGCGCTCGCCGAGTTCCTGTTCAACGACGAGCGTGCCCTGCAGCGGTTCGACATGACCGAGTACATGGAAAAGCACACGGTGTCCCGCTTGATCGGGGCACCCCCGGGTTACGTCGGCTACGAGGAGGGCGGACAACTCACCGAGACCGTCCGCCGCCGTCCGTACGCCGTACTGCTGTTTGACGAGATGGAGAAGGCGCAACCCGAGGTGTTCAACATCCTGCTCCAGCTCCTGGACGACGGCCGCTTGACCGACGGGCACGGCCGGACGGTGGACTTCA